>DASWRR010000408.1:0-6412 GCA_036403055.1 Ilumatobacteraceae bacterium
ACGCGATCGCCATGCCGGAGTTGCCACGCTTACCGCCGATCGGCATCCCGGCGGGGTACGGCGCGAACCCGGGCGGCGGCGGGGGCATGCTCATGCGACGTGACGGTAGTGCAGGGCATGCAAGCGCGACGCGGACCCGAGCTTCACGACGACCTCGACGGCGTCAGGGTGTCGCGCCGGGTGTCGAGTCGACTGTCGACTCCGGTGTCGCGTCGGGTGTCGCGTCGAGACGGTCGACGAATCCGCGGATCATGTCGACCATCTGAGACGGCGGATCGTTGGCGAGGCAGGCGGCGGCCTCGGTCCGCGCCGTCGTGATATCGGGCGGTTGCAGAAAGTCGGCAGATGTGATCGCCAGGAAGCAGTGCGGGTCGGCGTAGGTCGGGTCGATCGTGATCGCCTTGCGCAACAACTCGGCACCGGCTGGCGCGCCCGTCGGCCCGCTCTGGGCGACCAGCCATCCCGTGTACGTCAGCGCCTCGGCATTGGCGGGATCGATCTCGAGGACCTGTTGATACCGCTGGATCGCCTGCTGGGCATCGACGCCGAGGAACTGCCGGGCCTCGGCCAACTTCACCGCGACTTGGTCGCCAGGTAACCCGCCGCTGAT
The DNA here is from genome assembly GCA_036403055.1 of Ilumatobacteraceae bacterium. Classification (GTDB taxonomy): domain Bacteria; phylum Actinomycetota; class Acidimicrobiia; order Acidimicrobiales; family Ilumatobacteraceae; genus JAENVT01. The sequence goes on from DASWRR010000408.1 coordinate 611, forward strand.
CGATTGACCGGGCAGTCGCTGACCCGATGCTCTGGCGACGAGCACTCCGGCGAGTGACGCGACGAGCAGCGTTCCGATGACCCACATTGCAATGACCTTCGGTCGTCGAGGTCGGTGCTGCGCGATCTCGGCACGGCCGTCGTCGATCGATCGCAACACGGCTGCGGCCCGTGCGGTGTAGCCGTCGCGCAGGATCTGATAGTCGTGCTCGTCCACATCACCGACTTCGTGCTCGCGGTCGAGGTCGGTGATCGACCGCAGAAGGAACCGTCGCTGCTCCTCGAGGTCGGCGAGCTCGTCCGGGTTCACCACCGCTCTTCCTCGGCCAGGGCCGCCGCGACGAGGTCGCGATCTGCGTCGCCGGGGATCGTGTCGGCCGCGGTCTTCCAACGGCGAAACGCAACGGTCAACCCAACGAGTGCGCACACGAGCGCGGCGACGGGCAGCGCCCACACGAGCGCGTCGATACCGGTCGCGCGCGGGACGAGCAGCACCTTGCTGCCGAATCGCTGTTCGATGAAGTTGATGATCTGGTCGTCGCTGACGGTGCCGGTGTCGACCTGACGGGCGATCTCGACGCGGATCGCCTGCGAGTCGGGGTTGCGCGATTCGAACACGCTCTCGCCGTCGCAGATGGGACATGCCAGCCGGCGGCTGATGTCCTCGACGCGTTCCTGCGGCGACCGGGGTCCGGCATCACGCGCCGCCCCGACGGCGAGCAGTCCGCCGACGACCATCACGAGCAGCACCCAGCTCGGCCAGCTCTTGACCGACCAACGCTTCATCCGTATGCCTGGCGAAGCCGCTGCAGTTCGGTGGACAACGAATCCGCCGTGATGGTCGTCGGGTGCCGCACGACGACGACGCCGGACGGGTCGATGATCCACGTTTCCGGTACCTGGGCGACGCCGAACGCCGTCGCGATCGATCCGTCGTCGTCTTTCACGATCGGCCAGTTGCCGCCGTGATCGGCGAACCAGTTCGACACCGCCGAATCGGCGTCGTCCTTGACGACCGTGTACAACTCGGCGCCGTCGGCGATCCCGGCCTGCTGCGCGGCAAACGCGACGAGCTCGGGGTGTTCGGCCTTGCACGGCAGGCACGTCGACTGGAAGAAGTTGAGCACGACCCAGCTGCCCTTCCTCCGCCCGAGGTCGAACGGCTTGCCGTCGAGTGTTGTGCTGACGACGGCTGGCGCAGGTTTGCCGAGCAGGAACGACGACGTCACGTCGGGCTTGGCGGCCTTCCCGCTGGCGAGCACGACGAACAGCGCGGCGACGACCGCCGCGACGGCCAACGAGATGAACGGGGCCATACGTCGCCGTGGCGCGGAGGACGCAGGCGGCTGCGGCTCGAGCGGTTCGGTTGCGAGCGGCCCGGAGACGGTCTCAGACACCGACGGGCTCCAACTCGATCGGCGCTGACACGGGATCGGTTGGCACGCGTCGGCGCTTGCCGGGGAAACCTGCCAGCACCGTGCCGGCCGCCATCATCGATCCGCCGATCCAAAGCCACACCACGAGCGGCTTGATGAAGATCTTGACCGGCGCGTCGGTGCCGTCGAACCTGACGCTTGGTTCGAGCGTGAGGTACAGGTCGTTCAACGGCCCGTTGCGGACGCTCGGCGTCGGCACCTTCGTTCCGAAGTTGGTGAACGTCGTGATCGCCGGCGCGTACGTCGAACCACCGTCGATCTTGATCAACGCCCTCACGCCCGTCGAACGAGCGTCGGTGAACTGCTGCAACCTCACGAGCTCGAAGGTATGCCCTCCGTACGAAACGGGCACGGCAGGCTTCAGCGTGAACTCGGCGACTCGCGTGTAGCTGTTCGATGCTGCAAGCGCGACGGCGATGATGATGACCCCGAGGTGCACGATCATTCCGCCGTTCGCCCGACCCACCAAGCCGCGCCAGCCTTGCCGGCGAAGTGCGAGCAACAACTGGCGTAGTGCTGCGCCGCCGGCGAACCCGCCGAGGAAGAACGCCAGCAACGGCGCGAAGCCATCGGCGCCCACCAGCACGCTGATCGCCAGCGCGCCGGCACCGCACCACGCCGGCCAGAACAACCGGTCGCGCAGCAGTTCGGTGCTCGCCTTGCGCCATGGCAGGACCGGTGCGACCGCCATGAGGAAGAGCAGCGTGATCCCGATCGGCATCGACAACTGGTCGAAGAACGGCGGGCCGACGGCGATCTGGCGGTTCTGCAACGCCTCGACGATCAGCGGGAAGACCGTGCCGAGCAACACGATGAACGCGAACACGGTGAAGATGACGTTGTTGGCGAGGAACGCTCCCTCACGGGAGATCGGCGAGTCGATCGCGCCAGGTGATCGCAGCCGATCGCCACGCCACGCGATCAACGCCAACGACACGGCGACGATGACCCCGAAGAACCCGAGGAGGTACGGCCCGATGGTGCCGTTGCTGAACGCGTGGACGCTCTGCAGCACACCGCTTCGAGTGATGAACGTGCCGAGGATCGTCAGCGAGAACGTCGCGACGAGGAGGCTGATGTTCCAGACGCGGAGCATGCCACGGCGCTCCTGCACGAGGACCGAGTGGAGGTAGGCAGTACCGGTCAACCACGGCAGGAAGCTGGCGTTCTCGACAGGGTCCCAGCCCCAGACACCGCCCCAGCCGAGCACCTCGTAGCTCCACCATCCGCCGAGGATGATGCCGACCGTGAGGAACCCCCACGAGTACAGCGCCCATCGCCGCGTCGCCATCAGCCAACCTTCGCCGACCCGGCCGGTGATCAGGGCCGCGATCGCGAAGGCGAACGGCACCGTGAAACCGACGAACCCGAGGTACAGGATCGGCGGGTGGAAGAGCACGAGGATGTGGTTCTGCAGCAGCGGATTCGGTCCGAGGCAGCACCGGTTGAAATCCGGAACCGGGCCCGATTTGAACGCATCGATCGGTCCGAACGACAGCAGGAAGAAGAAGGCACTGACGACGAACATCACCACGAGCGCCCAGGCGATCAGCGGATCGTCGAGTCGGTGCCGGTTCCGCCGCATGATCACTGCGGTGTAGATCGCAAGGATCATCAACCACAGCAGGATGCTGCCTTCGAGTGCGCTCCACAGCGCAGTGACGTTGAAGAGGACCCGCGTGTTGCGCGACCCGACCTGCTGGATGTAGGCGAGGGAGAAATCGCGCGTGATGAGGGCGCGTTCCATGATGACGACCGCGCCGACCGAGCCGGCGAGTGCGAGCCACGCGTAGTTCGTGATCGACCGCAGCAACCTCGAGTCGCCGGTTGCGGTCGCGATGCCGAGACCGAGCGCGCCGAACACGCTGGCGGCGAGGCCGACGACGAGGGCCGCGTGCCCGAGGAGGCCGTTCAGGCTTGTGTTTGCGAACATGCCGCTGACTTCGATGGGTCGAGCCGTTCAGGGTTCTTCGCGGCGTACTCGTTGGAGTGCTTCACCTCGAGCTTGTCGCCCTCGAACACGTCGCTCGCGTCCAGAACACCGTGGACGACCACCGGGATGCACTCTTGGAACAAACCTCCCGGATCGCCCTCGTAACGCACCTCTTTCGTGACACCGTTGAACGAGATGCGGAAATCGGTGACCGCGCCGGAGTGTTCGACCGAGCCTTCGTCGACCGTGCCCTGGATGCGCAGCCGTCGACCCGCTTCACAACCGGACTTGTGGCCGACCTCGTCGACGTTGCAGTAGAAGTCGATGGCCGAGGTGAGGAACTTGGTGACGATGACACCACCGAGTCCGAGCACGACGACCAACAGCGCGAGCGCCGGCCAGTTGCGACGCCGCGGCGGCAACGGCGTCGCCATGGTCGTGGTCTGACGAGGGCTCAGGTCCACGGGCGGTCTTCCGGTGGCAGTCGTTGGGCCAGCGTTCTGGCACGGCGGAACATGGCCAGAACCAAGATACCGACGCCTCCGAAGGTGGCCACATAGCTGATGATGACGAAGCTCGTCTCCACTAGAGGCTCGCTTCTTCACGCCGCTCGGCGATGGCGAACTCGAGGCCGTGGTCGTCGAGCGCATCCTGCATCGCCAGCACCCGTTGACGATGGATGACGAGCCAGGCGTACAGCAACGTGAACACGATGACGCCGATGAAGAGGCTGAACAGCATGAGGTTCTCGAGCTTGCCCTTGGCGATGCTCTCCTGCTGATGGAGTGGCCGCCACCACTCGACGCTGAAGTGCACGAGCGGGATCTCGAGCACCGAGAGGAGCGCGACCACGGCACTGCGGCGGGCCCGTTGCTCGTGGCTCCCGCCGAGGCCGCGAACCGCGAGGTAGCCAAGGTAGGTCACGAAGAGGAACGCAGTGGTCGTGACTCTCGAGTCCCACACCCAGTAGACACCCCACGAGATACGACCCCACAGGCTCCCGGTGAGCAACGTGATGCCCATGAAGAGGACGCCGACCTCGGCGCTGGCACCGGCCAGCCGGTCCCACGTCAGCGACCGTGTTCGCTTCGAGAGATACGCCGCGCTGCTGATGGCCGTGACGATGAACGCGAGGTACGCGAGCCACGCACTCGGAACGTGGATGTACAGGATCCGAACGCCCTTGCGTTGCACCGCGTCCTCGGGCGACAAGAAGAGACCGAACACCACGAACCACCCGAGCCCGATCAGGGTGGCGATGCCGAGCGCTCGCGTGACCGCGGTGCCGGTCGGGTGGGCGATCGCCTCCCGCTCGATGTCGCCGACCGGTTCGGACTGAGTGGATGGTGCCGTCATGCGCTGTCGTCCACCAACGGGCCGAACGAGATCGATCCACCGATGCCGAAGAGCAACGCATAGGTCACCAGCAAGCCGACCCACGCCCATCCCTCACGCATCGATATCCCTCCTACGCCGAGTGCCGCTTCGGTCGCTCGGGTTGCACCGATCAGAACTGGCGCCACCACCGGGAGCAACAGCAACGGCAGCAGTGATTCGCGACCTTTGGTTCCGGTGGTGAGACCGCCATAGAGCGTACCGACCAACCCGAGCCCGCAGGAAGCGGCTAGCGCGCTCGTGATCAGCAACAGAACACCGCTGCCGTGCATGCGACTTCCGTACAGAACGAAGGCGGCGAGGAACAGCAAGGTCTCGAGGACCAGCAGTTGGAGCGTGAGAGCGAGTGCCTTGCCGAAGTAGATGCCCTGCGCCGGAACGCCGGCGGTTCGCAGTGCATCCAGCGCACCGTCGACCGACTCGACGGCGAACGATCGCTGGACGACGAGGAGCATGCTGAACAGCGTCGCGAGCCACACCAGGCCGGGGGCGACGCGCACCAGCAGGTCGTCCTTGTCGAGCGCAAACGCGAAGAGGATCATCACGATCGCGGCGAACGGCAGCACCTGGTTGAGCAGAACACGGCTGCGCAGCTCGATGCGCAGGTCCTTCGTGGCCACGAGGCGGGCGACCGCGGTGCTCGTCACGACGGCCCGCTGACCGGGCCGTGCACCTGGCCACCGACGACGCTGACGACGCGGGTCGCGAGCGCACCCGCCCGTTCGAGCTCGTGGCTCGCCACGATCATCGTCGCGCCGACTTCCGTCGCGGCACGCAGGACCGAGTCGAGCTCGTCGCGTCCTGCCGCGTCGAGCCCGGCGTGCGGTTCGTCGAGCAGCCACAGCTCGGCGCGGCGGGCGATGAGACAGGCCAGCGCCGTCCGGCGACGCTGCCCGGCAGAAAGCTTGCGCACAGGGACGTTGCCGAGGCGCTTCCCGAGAATCATCCGATCGAGCGCTGCAGTGATCTCCGCGGATGTGGCGCCGACCGTCGCCCCCCAGAACGCGACGTTCTCGTTGACGGTCAGATCCGTGTAGAG
>DASWRR010000409.1:0-4566 GCA_036403055.1 Ilumatobacteraceae bacterium
AGGAGTGGAGCATCACGCCGGACGAGATGCGGATGTGGGTGCTCGCCCAGGAGCTCACCGGTCATGCGTTGTTCGCGATCGGCTCGTTGCGCGAAGAGTTCGCCTCGCTCGTCCGCCGTCACGTCGGCGCGTTCCGCCCCGACCCCGAAGCAATCGCCGACAAGCTGTCTTCATTGGACTCCGACGAGGGCGACCCGATGCAAGCGATGCAACAAGTGCTCGGCGACCCCGCTGTGCTCTTGGGCGCAGTGCAGTCGCCCGAACAACGCGAGCTCGAACCGTCCCTCGACGCGGCGGCTGCGGCCGTCATCGGGTACGTCGACTACATGGTCGACGGAGTCTCGGTCCGAGTGATCGGCGGCGACGCGTTGCGCATCGCCGAAGCCGTCCGGCGTCGACGTGTCGATCACAGCGCGGACGATGTCTACATCGAGCGGTTGCTCGGCCTGCGATTGACGCACAACCAGGTGCAGCGCGGCAAGAACTTCATCGGCGGCGTTGTCGATCGCGTCGGCGAGTCGCGCCTCAGTGTGCTTCTCGCCCGCCCGAACGCCCTGCCGACCCCGGCCGAGATCGACGCCCCGGGTCTGTGGGTCGCCCGCCTCGAGCTGGCCGGCGCCTGAGCACGTCGGCCGCCGACGCAACCGGCGACCGCCTGTTGGCCGCGGAACGCGACGACTGCACGTAGAGGAACACAGCGACCCCGCCGACGAGACCGACGACGAGAAACGCGACACGCCCGGGGAACGTCACGAGAACGGGAATCACGCCGGCGACGGCCCACGACAGCTGAAACCGCGTCTCGAACTTGGCGAACGCCCGTCCCTGGTTCGCATCGGGGGCGTCGCGTTGAACGATGGAGTCGAATGCCATGCGCCCGATTCCCGACGCCATGTTGACGACCCCGGCGAGCACGATCGCAGCGCCCACGCCACCGAACAGCGCCGCGCCGATGCCGACCACCGCGATCATGACGATGGCCGTCGTCAGCATCAACTCCTCGCGCAGCCTGCCGCGAAGTGGCGAGGCGAGGCCGTTGCCGATCATCAAACCGAACGTCGACGCGCCGATAACGGCGCCGATCCAGACGTTGCTGTAGCTGTTCTCGCGCAACCAGAAGAGCAGTTCGAAGAACATGAAACCGATGACGGCGCGGATGATGCTCATCGCCACCGCTGCCGATCGCAGCGACGCGTTGCGCAGCTCCAAGCGCTCCACCGGTTGTGCTGACGGTGCTGCAAACCCACGCGGCAATCGCGTCGCCGAGATCACGGCACACACGAACATCACGACGCCGAACATCAACGACAGCTTCGGCGATATCGCGGCGAGGGCGCCGGCCGGCGCAGCAGCAAGGGCCCCGGTTGCACCGGAGATCAAGCCGAGCTTGGAGTTTGCTTCGACGAGCTCGGTCTTGCTCTTGACGACCGTTGGGATCAGCGCGGAGCGGGACACGCCGTAGGTCTTCTGCAGGATCATCACTCCGAACGAGAGCGGGAACAGCAACAGATCACCGAGGTGGAAGATCATCGTCACGAACAGGAGTGCCCGCCCGATTCCGGTGAGCTGGATGATCAGTCGACGCCCGCCGGGCGCTCGGTCGACGAAGGGCCCGATGAACGGCGCGACGACGGCGAACGGCGCGAAGCTCACCAGGAGGTACAGCAGCACCTTGCTGCGAGCGGCGTCGGGGCTGATCGAGAAGAACAGTGAACCGGCGAGCGACACCACCATGGCGACGTCGCCCGCGGTCATCAAGGCATGCGTGCGGGCCAGGCGCCTGAACGACGAGACGGCCGGAGCTGCTGAGCTCACGGGAGGGCGTCCGTTTGACACGCTGGCATGGTAGGGGCCGCGCACCCGGGACGTATCAGTCCTTCGAGCGCTCGAACTTGTAGCCGAGTCCGCGGTAGGTGATGATCCGGGCCGGGTTCGTCGGGTCGGGTTCGACCTTCGAACGCAGCCGCTTGATGTGGACGTCGAGCGTCTTGGTGTCGCCCACGTAGTCGCTGCCCCAAACTCGATCGATCAGCGTCTCTCGCGTCAGCACACGACCCGCATTCGCGAGCAGAAGGTGCAGCAGCTCGAACTCCTTGAGCGGCAACGAGACGTCGACGCCGTCGATGCTGACTCGATGCTCGTCGGGGTCCAAGAGGACGTCGCCAACGGCCAGCGAGCCAGGCGCAAGCTCCGCGGCCGGCGATGAATCACCGGGGGCGCGGCGCAGAACCGCCCGCATCCTTGCGACGACCTCGCGCATCCGGTACGGCTTGGTGATGTAGTCGTCGGCGCCGACCTCGAGTCCGACGACGGTGTCGATCTCGGCACCTTTCGCAGTGACCATGATGATGGGCACCTGACTTCGCTTGCGCAGATGACGGCAGACGTCGATGCCGCTCAACCGCGGCAGCATGACGTCGAGAAGGACGATGTCGGGCTGCACTTCCTCGAAGCATTGAACGGCCTCGAAGCCATCCGTCACCGACACCACGCGGAACCCCTCGCGGGTCAGCCCGATCGTCAGCGCGTCGACGAAGCTCGGTTCATCCTCGACAACGAGAACGACGGGTCGCGTCGTCATGTGTCTCCCGCCGGCAGTCGAATCTTGAAGACCGAACCCTCGCCCTCACGCGACTGCACCGTCACGTCGCCAGAGTGGTTGGTCGCAACATGGCGGACGATCGACAGACCGAGGCCGGTACCGCCGGTGTCGCGGCTTCGGGCGCGATCGACTCGGTAGAACCGCTCGAAGATGCGATCGATGTCGCGCTGGGGTATCCCGACGCCCTTGTCACTGACGATGATCTCGACGTCGCCCTGGTTTCGTCGGGAGGCGACCGTGACCTGTGAGCCGGCATCGCTGTACTTGACCGCGTTCTCGAGAAGGTTCGCGACTGCAGAGACCAACTGGCGATGGCTGCCGACAACGCTGAGGCTGGTGCCGCCGGGTTGGACTTCGATGTCGATCGAGTGCTGCTCGGCGACTGCTCGGGCCCGCTCGACGGCTTCGGCGACGACGCGCTCGATCACGACGACATCGGTGGCGACCACTCCGCCCAGCTCCGTCTGCGACAGTTCGAGCAGGTCGTCGATCGTGCTCGCTGCACGGTGCGCCTCGGCGACCATCTTCTCCGCGAGGCGTCGAGCCGTCGCCGGATCCTCGACGTCGGTCAACGCCTCGGCGAGCACCGCGAGCGCGCCAACCGGCGTCTTCAACTCGTGGCTGATGTTGGCGACGAAGTCCGTGCGCACCACATCGAGACGTGCTCGTTCACTGACATCGTCGATCGTCACCAGGGCACCGCCGGCCTCCAGCGGGATCGCGTGCACTGCCAGCACGGTCCTCGGCGGCCCGATGAACTCGACGTTCTGACCGCTCGCTTCGCCGCGCACCGCACGCCGAACGTGGCGCTCGACCGCCTCCGCCACGAGAACCGCCGCGTGCCCGTGATGCGTTCGAGCGGCGATGTTCTCCACCGTCGTGTTCCCCTGTGCGTCCGTCAACACGACGCCGATGGCGAGCGCGTCGAGCGCCCGGCGGAGCTGCATCACGTCGGTCTCGAGTTGCGCGAGTCGCTCCGCTGCGGCGCGCTCCGACTCGGCCGACATCACCGGCCGCCGGCGACGGAACGTCATCACGGCAGGTGATCACCGTCCGCGGCGCCGGCGAGCCGTGGCAACTCGCCGGTGTCGTCGCTGCGCGCCCGAAAGCGTTGCGCGCCGTGGTGCTCCGGCATCCACCCGGTCACGACGAATCGGACACGCTCGCCGACGTTCACTGCGTGGTCGCCGATGCGTTCGTAGAACCGCGCCACGACCGCGAGCTGCACTGCCACTTGCAGGTCGATCCGACCACTCGCGTGGCTCTCGAAGATCGCTTGGACGAACTGCTTCTGCAGGTCGTCGAGGTATGAGTCCATGTCGTCGATCGCTGCTGCTTTGGCTGCGTCGTTCTCGACGAACGATTCGATCGCGGCGGTGTAGAGCTGCTGGGCCTGCTCGCCCATTCGGGAGATGATCCCGCGCAGCTTGGGATCGAGGTCGTGCCCGTAGATCCGGCGAGCCGCCTTGCAGATGTTGCACACGAGGTCGGCGGACCGCTCGACGTCGGCGATCATCTTCATCAACGCGACGACCTGACGGAGATCGCTGGCAACCGGCGCCTGGAGCGCCAGGATCCGGTAGCAGTGCTCCTCGAGATCGAGCGATCGGGCGTCGATCTCGTCGTCGCCTTGGATGATGTAGTCCGCTCCCTCGAGGTCACCGTCGAGCAGGACGGCGGTGGCTCTGGGGATGAGCTCGGTGACCGATGCGGCCAGCCGCACGAGCTCGGCCCGCGCGTCCTCGAGATCGTTGTGGAAGCCCTTGCGCAGCTCGGCCATCAGAACTCCCGTCCGCCACGGACACTGATCGGCGGTCGCTCTGCGCTACACGCGACGAATCGAACCATCGGTGAGAACGGTACTGCGAATTGAACGAGGCGCATCGATGAACAACGTAGAGATCGCATGTGTCGCGACACCGCAGGCGAGGTGAACGAAGAATGAACACAGCGCGAACGCCGGG
>DASWRR010000410.1:0-7853 GCA_036403055.1 Ilumatobacteraceae bacterium
TGTCGGCGCCGGCCTGGTCGTCGTTGCACTCGTCGGCCTCGCCGTCCTCGCGGCGACCGTCTTCGCTGGCCGGTTGATCGGGATCGTCGAACGTGCACGCGCCGCCGCATTGCTCGGACTTCGTGTTCCACCTCCCGCGGCGCGTGTGCAGCCCGCAGGCCACTGGGCCCAAATTCGGGCGTTCATCACCGACCGCCCCGGCTGGAAGGGATTGGGCTACGGCCTGATCATGCTCCCGGTCGGCATCGTCAACTTCACCGTCGTCGTCACGCTCTGGGCGGTCGCCCTGACCACGTCCTCATATCCGTTGTGGGGCTGGGCAGTCTCGGCTCGGTTGGACAACGGATATGAGATCGACGGCTGGATGAAGGTCGCCTACGGCGCTGGGCTGTTCGTGGTCGGTGTCCTCCTGCTCGCGGCGACTCCTCGTGCGATCAGCGCATTGGCATCGATGGACCGCGGCCTCATCAAGGGAATGCTCGGCGGGTCGGCCGAAGCCGAGTTGCGTGAACGGGTCGAGACGCTGACCGTCAGCCGCGACGCATCGGTCGACATCGCCGAGACCGAACGGCGACGGATCGAACGCGATCTTCACGACGGCGTGCAAGCGCAACTCGTCACCCTCGCGATGGATCTCGGCATGGCGCGCCAGAAGCTTGCGGCGCACGACGACGCCGATCCCACGGTGGTCGCCCTCGTCGAGCGGGCGCACGACGACTCGAAACGAGCAGTCAGTGAGCTCCGCAATCTCGTCCGCGGCATTCATCCCGCGGTGCTCACGGATCGCGGGCTGGACGCGGCCGTGTCTGCGTTGGCGGGGCGCAGTCCCGTCCCCGTCGAGATCAACATCGCCCTGGCGTCGCGACTTCCGGCCACCGTCGAGTCCGCTGCTTACTTCGTGATCGCCGAAGCGTTGACGAACGTCGCGAAGCACAGCGGCGCGACGATGGCGCGAGTCGACGCTCGAGTCGTCGGTGGTTCGTTGCGGATCGAGATCACCGACGACGGAACTGGCGGCGCGAGCATCGACCACGATGGTGGGCTCGCCGGGTTGGCGTCGCGACTCGCCGCGATCGAAGGCCGGTTACGGGTTGCCAGCCCGGCCGGCGGTCCCACCACGGTGCTCGCTGAACTGCCCGTCGCCGGCGACAGCGCATGGCCACCGCCGTCGCCGGCGTCTGCATGAAAGGATCGCCTCGATGCGGATCGTGATCGTCGAGGATTCGGTGCTGCTGCGAGAGGGCATCGCTCGGCTGCTGAACGAGTCCGGCCACGATGTCGTCGGACAACTGGTGGACGCCGGGACGTTGACGGCGACCGTCGAGGAACTGCGACCCGATCTCGTGGTGCTCGACGTCCGGCTGCCGCCGACGTTCACCGACGAAGGCATTCGCGCGGCGGTGGCCGTCCGTGCCGCGATGCCCTCGCAACCGATTTTGGTGCTGTCGCAGTACGTCGAAGAGCGGTACGCGACGGAGTTGCTCGCGAGCGACAGTGCCGGCATCGGCTACCTGTTGAAAGAGCGCGTCGCCGACGTCGGCGACTTCGTCGATGCCTGCGAACGCGTCGCGGCGAACGGGACGGTCCTCGACCCCGAGGTCGTCGCCCAGTTGCTGGCCCGCCGCCGTCGCGGTCCGTTGGATGCGCTGACGCCGCGTGAACGGGAAGTGCTCGGGCTCATGGCCGAAGGGCGATCGAACAACGGGATCGCGCAGCACCTGGTCGTCTCTGATGGCGCCGTCGAAAAGCACATCTCGTCGATCTTCTCGAAGCTCGGCCTGGCGACGTCCGACACCGAGCACCGCCGGGTGCTCGCGGTGCTGCGCTACTTGCAGTACGGGTGACTGACGGCGGTGGCCGGCGACTGATTCGCGGTTCGATCGTGCCGTTTATGCCGTACGATCTGGGCGTGGAAGTCGTTGCGACCCCGGCCGAGATCGACGCGCTCGTCCGGCCCTTCGGTCAGTGGCCTGGCGGCCTGATGCCGGCGCTTCATGCGCTGCAACATCACTACGGGTACGTCGACCATGACGCGATTCCCGTGCTTGCGGATGTCTTCAACATCACGGTCACCGAAGTGCACGGTGTGATCACGTTCTACAAGGACTTTCGGACGGTCAAACCGGCAGGTCCGATCGTCCAGGTGTGCCGTGCGGAAGCCTGTCAGTCCCGCGGCGCAAACGGGTTGTTCGCCAAGGCAACGGAGTTGGCCGCCGGCGCGCCCGTCGAGGTCGACGAGGTTTTCTGCCTCGGCAACTGCGCGCTCGGACCATCCGTTGCGGTCGGCGGTGTCCTGCATGCCGGCGTCGACGAGGCCGGGATCGCGGCCATCCTGCGTGACGTCGTCGAGCGCGGTGCGCCGCACGTCGAAGCGGTCCCTGTCGGTCCGCCCGCGTCACCCGACAGCACCGTCGTCTTCGTCCCCCGCGACGCTGCGGCGCGGGCCGCAGGCGCCGATGCGGTTGCCGCTGCCCTCTCGAAGGATCCAAGAATCAACGTCGTGCGCAACGGCTCGCGGGGCATGTTGTGGCTCGAGCCGATGATCGAGGTCGTGACCGACGCAGGACGCGTCGCCTACGGACCCGTGGCCGCTGCCGACGTGCCAGCTCTCCTCGACGCCGGACTTTCGACCGGCGGTGATCATCGCCTGCGACTCGGCCTCACGGATCAGCTTCCGTGGATGACCCGCCAACAACGCATCACGTTCCAGCGCGTCGGCCTGGTCGACCCCCGTTCCGCGCAGGACTACATCGCCAACGGAGGTCTCGCCGGTCTGCGCCGGGCGCTCGCGATGTCGCCGGCGGACGTCGTCACCGAGGTCGCCAACAGCGGTCTGCGTGGCCGCGGCGGCGCGGCGTTCCCAACGGGCATCAAGTGGCGCACCGTCCTCGAGGCGCCGGGCACGCGCAAGTACATCACGTGCAACGCCGACGAGGGCGACAGCGGAACGTTCGCTGACCGCATGCTGATGGAAGGCGACCCGTTCACGCTCCTCGAAGGCATGACGATTGCCGGGTGGGCAGTCGGCGCGAACGACGGCTACATCTACGTTCGCAGCGAGTACCCGGATGCGATCGAGGCGTTGCGATCCGCGATCAGCACTGCGGAGTCACTCGGTTGGCTCGGCGACGACGTCGTGGAAAGTGGTTTCGCGTTTCGCATTCACGTTCGTGTCGGCGCAGGCGCCTACATCTGCGGGGAAGAGACTGCGATGTTGGAGAGCTTGGAAGGCAAGCGTGGTGTGGTGCGCGCCAAGCCGCCGTTGCCGGCGCTCGAAGGACTGTTCGGCAAGCCGACGGTCGTCAACAACGTGTTGAGCCTCGCGACGGTCCCGGCGATCCTCGCCGATGGCGCGGCCGCGTATGCCGCGCTCGGGATCGGCCGCAGTCGCGGCACGCAGGTGTTCCAACTCGCCGGCAACATCGCGCGCGGCGGCATCGTCGAGACCGCGTTCGGGATCACGCTCGGAGACCTCGTCGAGGACCTCGGCGGCGGCACCGCGAGCGGCCGCCCCGTCCGCGCGGTGCAAGTCGGAGGCCCACTCGGCTCGTACCTCCCGAGCGACCGACTCGACCTGCAGATGGACTACGAGGTCCTTGCCGGCGCCGACGCGTTGCTCGGTCACGGCGGCGTCGTCGTGTTCGACGACACTGTGGACATGGCTGCGCAGGCACGGTTCGCGATGGAGTTCTGCGCCGTCGAGTCGTGCGGCAAGTGCACACCGTGCCGGATCGGCAGCACACGCGGGGTCGAGCTGATCGACAAGATCGTCGCGGGCGACAACCCGGAATCCAATCTCGCCGTGCTCGTCGATCTGTGCGAAGTCATGGCCGACGGCTCGCTCTGCGCAATGGGCGGCCTCACACCGCTCCCCGTGCGAAGCGCACTCACCCATTTCACCGACGACTTCCATCACCCAGTAGGAGCGACCGTATGACGCTCAGCCTCAGCATGCTCACCGGCTCGCTCGACACCGGTCACGGCGTCGATCACGACCTCGGTACGCCGGCACCCGATCGCCAGCTCCGCCAGCCGGCGCCCGCGACGGTCGACATCACCATCGATGGTCAAACAGTGATGGTCCCAGAGGGCACATCGGTCATGCGCGCCGCTGCGCTTGCCGGCGTCGACGTTCCGAAGCTGTGCGCGACGGACAGCCTCGAGGCGTTCGGTTCGTGCCGGCTGTGCCTCGTCGAGATCGACGGCCGAAAGGGGACACCTGCGTCGTGCACCACCCCGGCAGCTCCCGGAATGCAGGTGACCACGCAGTCACCGAAGCTCGAGCGGCTCCGCCGAGGCGTGATGGAGCTGTACATCAGCGATCATCCCCTCGACTGCCTGACGTGTGCAGCGAACGGTGACTGCGAACTGCAGGACACTGCCGGCTCCGTCGGTCTTCGCGAGGTTCGCTACGGCTACGCCGGCGACAACCACCTCGGCTTGGAGAAGGACACGTCCAACCCGTACTTCACGTTCGATTCGTCGAAGTGCATCGTGTGCTCGCGCTGCGTGCGGGCATGCGAAGAGGTGCAAGGGACGTTTGCACTCGTCATCGAAGGCCGCGGGTTCGGATCGCGTGTGGCCGCCGGTGCAAACGGATCGTTCCTCGACTCGCCGTGCGTGTCGTGTGGTGCGTGCGTGCAGGTGTGCCCGACAGCGACGCTCACGGAGAACACGGTGATCGAGCTCGGCCAACCGCGACGCACGGTGCTCACCACATGCGCGTACTGCGGCGTGGGTTGCTCGTTCAAGGCCGAGATGCAAGGCGAGCAGGTCGTGCGGATGGTGCCGTACAAGGACGGTGGCGCGAACGAGGGTCATTCGTGCGTCAAAGGCCGGTTCGCGTGGGGCTACGCCAGCCACCCCGATCGAATGCTCGAGCCGATGATCCGCGAGAACATCGACGACCCGTGGCAGATCGTTTCATGGGACGAGGCGATCGCGTACACCGCGGCGAAGTTGCTCGACATCCAGGCGCGGCACGGCAACCAAGCGATCGGTGGGATCACGTCGTCGCGATGCACCAACGAAGAGGTGTTCGTCGTCCAGAAGATGGTGCGAACCGCGTTCGGCAACAACAACGTCGACACCTGCGCCCGCGTGTGCCACTCGCCGACGGGCTTCGGTTTGAACTCCGCGTTCGGAACGTCTGCGGGTACGCAGGACTTCAAGTCCATCGAGCAGGCCGACGTGGTCCTCCTCATCGGTGCCAACCCGACCGACGCCCACCCGGTGTTCGCTTCGCGCATGAAGAAGCGCTTGCGCGACGGAGCGAAGTTGATCGTGGTGGACCCGCGACGGATCGATCTGGTTCGCAGCGCCCACGTCGAGGCGGAGCACTTCTTGCAGCTCCGTCCCGGCACCAACGTCGCGATCGTCAATGCGTTGGCCCACGTGATCGTCACCGAGGATCTGGTCGACCATCGTTTCGTCGCCGAGCGTTGCGATCCCGCCAACTTCGCGATGTGGGCGGCGTTCGTCGCACTTGCCGAGAACAGCCCGGAGGCAACGGAGTTGCACACCGGCGTGCCGGCAGCAGACGTCCGCGCTGCCGCGCGGATGTACGCGACGGGCGGCAACGCGGCGATCTACTACGGCCTCGGTGTCACGGAGCACAGCCAGGGCAGCACGATGGTGATGGGCATGGCCAACCTGGCGTTGGCGACCGGCAACCTCGGTCGCGATGGCGTCGGTGTCAACCCGCTGCGCGGGCAGAACAACGTCCAGGGCTCGTGCGACATGGGGTCGTTCCCGCACGAGCTCTCGGGTTATCGCCACGTCGGTGATGAAGGCGTTCGATCGATGTTCGAGGCGATGTGGGGTCATGCGATCCAGTCGGAGCCGGGGCTGCGCATTCCCAACATGTTCGACGCAGCGATCGACGGCCACTTCAAGGGGCTGTTCGTGCAAGGCGAGGACATCGCCCAGAGTGATCCCAACACGGTCCACGTCATGACCGCGCTGCGGTCGCTCGAGTTGTTGGTGGTCCAGGACCTGTTCATCAACGAGACCGCCAAGGTTGCTCACGTGTTCTTCCCGGGGACCTCGTTCCTCGAGAAGGACGGCACGTTCACCAACGCGGAACGGCGCATCAACCGCGTCCGGCCGGTCATGCGATCACGGTGCGGCAAGCAGGAGTGGGAGCTTGCCTGCGAGCTGTCGGCAGCCCTCGGCGCGCCGATGCACTACGACGATGCCAGCGAGATCATGGATGAGATCGCCGCGCTGACACCGACGTTCGCCGGCGTGTCGTTCGCCAAGCTCGACGAAGTCGGCAGCGTCCAGTGGCCGTGCAACGCGCAACGACCGCTCGGCACGCCGATCATGCACGAGGGAACGTTCGTCCGCGGCCTCGGCAAGTTCAATGCAACGCCGTACGTGCCGACGGAGGAGCGCTCGACGCGGCGGTTCCCGCTGCTGCTGACGACAGGACGCATCCTGAGCCAGTACAACGTCGGCGCCCAGACACGACGCACGAGCAACGTCGTGTGGCATCCGGAGGACATCCTCGAGATCCATCCTCACGATGCGGAAGAGCGTGGCGTGCGCGACGGCGACGAGATCACCTTGGCCAGTCGCGTCGGCGCAACCACGTTGCACGCGCTCATCAGCGACCGCATGCCGCAGGGCGTCGTCTACACGACGTTCCACCATCCCGTCAGCGGCGCGAACGTCGTGACGACCGAGTGGAGTGATTGGGCGACGAACTGCCCCGAGTACAAGGTCACCGCGGTCCAGGTGACGCCGGGTCATTCCGCAGCAACAGTCGAGCTCGACCATCCCGAGCACCGTCTCAGCGCGCTCGTTCGCATGGCCAACCAGATCGCCCGCCAGTTCGCACACGAAACGCCGGACACCGCCGTCGCCGCAGTCGCCGCGCACCTCGACCGGTTCTGGGAGCACGAGATGCGTGCCGACCTTGCCAGCGCGCTGGAAGGTGGCACGGTGACGGTCGATCCCGTCGTGATGCAAGCCGTCGAGCGGCTCGCCGCCGTCGTCTGACTAGACGGTTTCCTTGACCTTGCGGCCGGCCTCGATCGCGTTGTCGGGATAGCGGTTCGGGTCACCAGGCACTCCCAGCGACGCCCGGAACAAGGTGATCGCCCGCATGCAGGCCGCCTCGTGCAACCCGGCGTTCATGATCCGATTGACCGACGGGGTGAGATCGATCGACTCGGTGCGGATCGCCTGAGCGACGCCTTCGCTGGTCGTGAGATCT
Organism: Ilumatobacteraceae bacterium; assembly: GCA_036403055.1. Classification (GTDB taxonomy): domain Bacteria; phylum Actinomycetota; class Acidimicrobiia; order Acidimicrobiales; family Ilumatobacteraceae; genus JAENVT01. The sequence continues at coordinate 7,220 of DASWRR010000410.1, forward strand.
TCGGCAAGTGCCGCTGCGGCCTTGGCCTTCTTGGTCGGTGGACGCTTCGAAGTGGTCATTGCGGTCCTTCACTGGTGATAGATGAACGCCCATGTCGGACGTACAGGACCGGCAGGAGAGGTCGCCATTCTACCGCGTGCAGCTACCGCTACGGCTCGGTGAAGCCGGCCGCCTTGTGCGAACCGTCGCACAGTGGTTTGTTGTGCGAGTCGCCGCATCGGCAGAGCGTGACGCGATTGCGCGACTCGAGCACCGTGCCGTCGCTGTTCGTGATGGGCACACCGGCGGTGATCCACAACGGTCCGTCGTTGACGACCGCGACCGCTTCCGGAAACAGCGGCTCGTTGTCGACGCCGTCGAGCTGGTAGGTCAACGCGCCGGACGGGCAGTGCTCGATCATCGCGATTGCATGCATCCGCGCCGCGGTGTCGCCGGTCTTGGCGGCTTGCTCCCACACGTTGGTCAGGGTCGTCCCGCAGAAGCCGGCGTGGACGCAGATGCCTTTGTCGTACCGAACGTTGACGTCGCCACCGACGATCTCGGCGCGGTCACCGTAGCTCCCGGCGGCGACATCCTCTGCCGCGAAACCGACGCGCGCGTGCGTGCCGTCGCAGAACGGCTTGTTGCCCGACTG
>DASWRR010000411.1:0-1653 GCA_036403055.1 Ilumatobacteraceae bacterium
CGGCCTCGGCAGTCTTGTCGTCCGTCGCGCTGTCCTCGATGAACAACTCGATCGGGCGACCGAGCAGTCCACCTTCGGCGTTGATGTCGTCGACCACCATCTCGGCGACGTTCGTGTTGGCGATGCCCATGAACGAGAGCGGCCCGGTTTGGTCTGTGATGATGCCGACCCGCGCGGCTCGTCCAGTCGAGGTAGCCACGTCGGCCTACGCTTGGTACGTGCCGGCGAGCACGGCCGCTTGGGGCTTGCCGACGTGGCCGGCTTCCTTCAAGATCGGCGGCACCGCGGGGTCGGACACGAAGCTCATCCAACCCTGCTCGTCCCAATCGAACAGCGCCCACACGCGATCCTCTTCGCTCGGATCGCAGAACACTGTTGCGCCCTTGGATCCGTGCTCGGCGCGCTTCTCTGCACCCTTCGTGGAGAAGATCTCCAGGAAGCGGTCGAGGTTCTCGATCTTCGTCGTTGCCAAAATCATTGCTGTCTCCGTTCGTTCACTTGCTCGTCAACCCGGTTGGTCGGCGTGCAATGCAGCGTGCGCTCGATCGGATTTCGGCGCATGAGGAGAGTTCCCCATTTCCGTCGGAAACTTGTGAGGACTGGTCAGCGAGCCGAAGGCGTGACGACGTCGTGTTCGATGGCCCACCGCGTCGCGGATGCGCGGTTCGTGACACCGAGCTTCGTGTAGATGTGCTGGATGTGGTTGTCCGCGGTCTTCGACGAGATGAACAACTGCTCGGCGATCTCGCGTGTCCCGCTTCCCGCGGCGATCAGCCGGAGCACTTCGATCTCTCGACGGGTGAGGCCTGCCGGAATGGTGTGCCGCGCCTGTCGGGTGAGCGCCGCGCGCGCCCGCTCGATCTGATCGCGTGCGTACGTCGCGGCCTCGTTGAGATCGAGCATCGCGCCGACGACAGCGAGCTCGGCAGAGCGCCCCTCACCGAGTTGGGAAGCGAGGCGTTCGCGGAGGGCGACGAGTTCGGGAACGTGATGCAGGCTCGACGACTCGCGCGACAGAGCACCGAGCAGCGTCGCCGCCTCGTCCAGGCGACCGACGCGTTCGAAGAGCGCAGGCACGCTCGCCAGCGTGATGATGAGCTGCGGCACGTTGCCCGCTTGGTTGAACGCCTCGATCGCGGGGCCGAACAGTGCCAGTGCCGCCTCGGGTTCGCCCTCGGCGGTGTGCAGGCGCGCCGCGTCTCTGCCGATGAAGCCCTCGAAGAACCGCACCCGATGCTCTCCGACGAACTCCGCTCCCTCGTCCCACGCGAGCAGCGCTCGCTTCGTATCGACCTTCGACAGTGCCAACCCGACGATCCACAACGTGTACGAGATCCAATACGGATTGCCGAGCTCCCGAGCCGAGGCAACGGCTGAGTCGGTCAACTCGAGCGCCTCGTCGACGCGGCCGGCCGACTGGAGACCATCGACGTAGGCAGCAACTGCGTACGCGCGCGTCGCCGGCTTCTCGAGCGCGGCAGCAACAGCGGTCAGCTCGACGTAGCGATCGAGATGGCCGCAGTAGACCTCGCCGAGCGCCTCGATGAAGGTCGCGTAACCGGGTTCGCAGGAGTCGTAGCCGGACTCCGTCTCCAGTTCCGTGGCTCGATGGGCATTGGCGGCGGCGGCCTCGGCCCGTCCGACGAAGCACGC
>DASWRR010000412.1:0-3480 GCA_036403055.1 Ilumatobacteraceae bacterium
ACGCACTCGTCGCGACCGGGTTCTCGTACCACGTCGAGCAACGTCGCGAGCAAGCACAACGGATAGCCGGCGTGATCCCGCGCATACGCGACATCCGCCGATTGGGGGCAGCCGCGACGGATCTCTGCTACCTCGCCGCCGGTCGTATCGACGTGTTCTACGAGCAGTGGCTCGGCCCGTGGGACTGGGCCGCCGGTGACCTGATCGCGCGCGAGGCGGGTTGCAGGACCGGTCGACTCGACGGTGGCCCGATCGATGCAAGCGGAGTGCTTGCGGCCAACCCCGCGCTGTTCGACGCAATGGTCGAGTTGCTCAAGGTCACCGAACCCGGCCGCGATCCTGGCATCATGTGACCCGTGGGTACTCGCATCCTTTCCGTCGAAGACGACGAGCGCATCCGAACGGCGGTCAAACTGGCTCTCGAGGACGAGGGCTGGACGGTGGACGAGGCTGGTAGCGGCGAGGAAGCGATCGACCTCTTCCATCGGGCGCTGCCCGACGTCGTGCTGATCGACATCATGTTGCCGGGAATGGATGGATTCGAGCTCTGCCGAACCCTGCGACGCCACAGTGACGTCCCAATAGTGATGGTCACTGCTCGCAACGACACTCACGATGTGGTCGCGGGGCTCGAGGCCGGGGCCGACGACTACCTCACCAAGCCCTTCGCCCCGAAGGAGCTGTCCGCCCGGATCCGCGCACTGCTGCGACGCATCCGCCCGATCAGTCCTTCTCATGCTCGCCTCGTGTTCGGTGACCTCGAGATCATCCCCGACGAGGGCAAGGTCACCCGCGCCGGCACCGAGCTGCACCTGACCAAGACCGAGTTCAGGCTGCTGTGCGAGCTCGCCCAGAACCCTGGCCGGGTGTTCAGCAGGGAGAGCCTGCTGGACAAGGTCTGGGGATACGACTACTTCGGCGACGGCCGGCTCGTCGACGTCCACGTGCGCCGGCTGCGCACGAAGGTCGAGACCGATGCGGCCAACCCACGTCACGTCGTGACGGTGCGTGGCCTCGGGTATCGCCTTCAGTCGTGACCGTCGTACACGAGACGGTCGGCCACGAGCCGAGAACCGGGCTCGGCAGAGCAGCGCTCGGACTGTTCACGAAGTGGCGCCCTGCGAGGTTCGGTCTCCGCACGCGCATCATGTCGATGTTCATCATCGGCGCGTTGTTGCTGTCGACGTTTCTCGCGGCTGTCGCGTACTCGTTCACTCGTAGCAGCTTGATCAACCAGCGCGAGCGAACCAGCACCGAGCAGGCGTACAAGGATGCCGGCGTCGCCCAGCGCGAGATCAGCGCGGGCAACTCGAGCGTCAACACGATCATCGACCGGTTGCAACAAGTGGGCGTGTCCCAAGCAGCCATCAACGTCGGTGGTGCATGGGCCTCACCGTCCGCCAAGTTCAGCTCCGACCTCATCCCCGCGTCCATGCAGACCAAGGTCCTGGTCGACCGTCAGCCCGCGAAGATGATCGTCTCGATCGACGGCGTGCCGACGATCCTCATCGGCATCCCGCTGGAACGCTCGACGGCCGCGTACTTCGAGTTCGCCGACCTGTCCGACGCCAACGCGACGCTGCGCAACGTCGGGCTCAGCCTGATCTTCGGTGGAATGATCACGACCCTCGCCGGCGCGTTGACGGGGATGATCGCAGCGAAGCGGGCGATCCGTCCGTTGGGCGATGCCGCGCAGGCTGCGAAGGCGATCGCAGGTGGACGGCTCGACACCCGGCTGGAGAACACCGACGATCACGATCTGCAACTGCTGTCGACCGCGTTCAACGACATGGCCGAGGCCCTGCAGAACCGTGTGGAACGCGACGCCCGTTTTGCGAGCGATGTCAGCCACGAGCTTCGCTCCCCGCTGATGACACTGGCCGCGAGCGTCGAGGTGATGCTGGCACGCCGCGACGAGATGCCGGAGAGGGCCCAGTCCGCGCTCGATCTGCTCGTCGGTGACGTGACGCGGTTCCAGGGCCTCGTGGAAGACCTGTTGGAGATCTCGCGCTTCGACGCCGGGGCGATTCGTCTTCATCTCGAGGATCTCCTGGTCGCCGAGTTCGTCCGTCAAGCGGTCGCGGTCAGCAGCTTGCCACAGACCAAGTTGACGGTGAGCGAACGAGCCGAAGGGTTGATCATGCACGGCGACCGACGCCGTCTCGCCCGTGTCGTGGCGAACCTGATCGACAACGCCAGGGTGCATGGCGGCGGCGCTCCCGAGATCACCGTGACCGAGGCGGAAGGCGAAGGCGAACCGCTCGGTCATGTCTGGATCGCGGTGGAGGACCACGGCCCTGGTGTCCCGCACGAAGAACGCAGCCTCGTGTTCGAACGCTTCGCGCGCGGCGCCGTCGCCGGCCGACGCTCCAGCAGCGATGGCGCCGGGCTCGGGTTGTCGCTGGTCGAGGAGCATGTGCGAATGCACGGGGGCCGCGTGTGGGTAGAAGATCGCGCCGATGGCGAGCCTGGCGCCCGCTTCGTGTTGGAACTGCCGGCCGAGGAGGTCGGCACCGGATGACACACGACAACCACGCACGTCGCGCGTTGTGGCGCATCGGCGCCGGGACCTTGATCGTGACGATGACTGCGTCGTGCTCGATCGAGGCGGAGGCGACGCCGCGCAACATCGCTGCGGGTGATCAGCGCGAGCTGAGTGCGAACATCGACCAGATCGCCGGGGCCGCAATCGGGTCCGGTCGGATCTACCTGCTGTCGCCCGAGGTGATCGGACAGCCGCGCTCGCTGCAATCCGTCGCTCGTGACGTCGGCGACACGCCGTCCGACGCGATGCAGGCGCTGTTCGAGGGACCCAACACAGCCGAGCTCGCGGAGCAGATGCGCTCGGCGATACCCCCAGGAACACGGTTGCTGGGCGTGACCCAGAGCGGCGGTGTTCTCGTCGTCAACGTGTCGAGCGATCTGCAGCAGCTGACCGGAGAAGCCTTGATCGACGGTGTTGCCCAGATCGTGCTGACCGCGTCGGAGATCACCGGCGTGTCCGCTGTCTCCATCGCGATCGACGGTGCGGTGCAGGAGTGGCCGTCGGCCAGCGGCGAGCTGCAGAGCGAGCCGCTGACGCGCTACGACTTCCCCGGCCTGGTCGTTTCGTCACAACCGGCGTTCCCGTCGGTTCCATCGCCGCCATCGCCCGGGCCGTAGACGCGCTACGACAGCAAGAGCTTGTGCAGCCGTCGCGCCGCCAGCATGATCGCGAGTGCGGCGACGACGAGCAGCACGATCACGTGGCCGACGCAGGAAGCCGTGAACACGCCGGCGTTCGCGGACCGCACGAGCGCGACACCGTGGTACAACGGCGACAGCTGCGCCAACCACTGCCATCGCCCGTAGCTGCTCAGCGGGAAGAACGTGGCCGAGAACAAGAACATCGGCATCGTCGCGGTCGGTACGAACTCGAAGTCGCTGAACCCGCGCATGTACGTGGTGACCGCGAAGCCGACCGATGCGAACGTCAGCCCG
>DASWRR010000413.1:0-8484 GCA_036403055.1 Ilumatobacteraceae bacterium
GTCAGCAGCTGCTCGTCGATGTGGAGCATCAGCAAGTCGCTCGCATCGGCGTAGAACCGTTCGATGACCCCCTGCCATTGCGCCGGCGTGCTGCAGTGGATGTAGCCCTCTTCAGCAAGGTCGATGCCTCGGGTGGATCCGGTGTGCGCGCCGCGTGCCTGAGACGCTGCCCACGTCGCGGCGTCGGTGATGTGAAAGATCATCGCTCGTAGGCTTGCACACGATGCAGATCGATGTGTTCACCATCTTTCCCGGACTCGTCGAGACGTTCTGCGCCGAGAGCCTTCTCGGCAAGGCACAGACGCATGGCGTGCTCGACCTGCGGACTCACGACCTGCGCGAGCACACCTCCGACGTGCACCGAACCGTCGATGATGCCCCGTTCGGCGGCGGCGCCGGCATGGTGATGAAGGCAGAGCCGATCTTCGCATCCGTCGAGGCGGCCGACCCGGTCCGACCCCTGTTCCTTCTCGGACCCGGTGGCCGGCGGTTCGACCAGTCCGTGGCGCACGAGCTCGCCGCTTTGGCGGGTTTCAGCCTCTTGTGCGGCCGGTACGAGGGCATCGACCATCGAGTTCGCGAGCACCTCGTCGACGACGAGCTGAGCATCGGCGACGTCGTGCTCGGGGGCGGGGAAGTTGCTGCCTGTCTGGTGATCGAGGCAGTCGTTCGGCTGCTGCCCGGCGCAATGGGCAACGACGTCAGCCCTGTCACCGAGAGCTTCGGTGCCGCCGGACTGCTCGAGGAACCGCAGTACACCCGTCCAGCCGATTTCCGGGGCTGGATGGTGCCGGACACCCTTCGCAGCGGTGACCACGCCAAGATCGAGCGGTGGCGGCGCGCCCAGGCCCTGCACCGCACGCTGCGCTATCGCCCTGAGCTGGTGGAGGCTGCGGGCGGGGTGGGTGAAGTTGAACGGCGACTGTTGGAAGAGTTCCCTCCGGTCACCTATCCTTGATCGTTCCCTGGCTCCAGCCAGCCAACTGATCCGAGAGTCCGGCCATGAAGTCCACTGATCTTGTCGACAACCAGTACATCCGCACCGACGTGCCCGATTTTGCGAGCGGTGACGAGGTCAAGGTCCACGTCAAGGTCGTCGAGGGCAACAAGGAGCGAGTCCAGGTCTTCCAGGGCAACGTCATCGCCCGCTCCGGCAGCGGGGTCGCCGAGACGTACACCGTTCGCAAGGTCAGCTATGGCGTCGGCGTCGAGCGCACGTTTCCGGTCCACACCCCGACGGTTGCCAAGCTCGAGGTCGTCAAGCGTGGCGACGTTCGCCGAGCAAAGCTGTACTACCTGCGCGACCGCGTCGGTAAGGCCGCCAAGATCAGGGAAAAGCGCGACGCCTGAGCGTTCGCGTTCCTTCGGTGTAATCGAGCACCCGCTTTGAGTTCCGACGATCTCGAAAACTTCGAGGCCGAGCGCGAGCTCCAACTCGCTCAGGAGTACCAAGACGTCGCGGCCATGTTCCGCTACGCCGTGGAGACCGAGCGCCGGTTCTACCTGGCGAACGACGTCAAGCTGAATGTCAGCGGAGACGCCGCGAAGCCGGTGATCGAAGTGGAGTTGAGCGACGCATGGGTATGGGACATGTACCGAAAGACGAGGTTCGTTCCAAAGGTCCGCGTCCTGACGTTCAAGGACGTCAACGTGGAAGAGCTGCCCTCGACCGAGCTGTAGCTCCGTCGCTCGCCAACAACGCCAGGGGACGGTGGGGCGAAGAGCTCGCGACCCGTTGGTACGCGGCGCAGGGGTACGAGGTCGTCGATCGCAACTGGCGTTCGACGATCGGCGAGATCGACCTCGTCGCCTGCCGCGACGGCCTCGTCGTGTTCTGCGAGATCAAGACCCGCGCCTCGGACCGCTACGGGCCACCGGAGTCCGCGGTCGGCCGCGTCAAGCAACGCAGGCTGAGACTGCTCGCCGTCGAGTGGCTCGCCGCGCACGATCGCCACGGGTCCATCCGGTTCGACGTTGCGGCGATCACCGGCGTGCACATCGAGGTGTTCGAGGCGGCGTTCTAGTTCGGCGTCACGCGAGCAGCGCCCATGCCAGGAGACCGACCACGGCGAGCACCGCAGCAACGACGAAGACGTAGTCGGCGGGCTTGGCGACGAACTTGCGATACGGGTTGAAACCCATCGCACCAGTATCGTGCCGATTCCGTGGAAACCATCGAGGTCACCCGTGACTCGCGCATCGTCACGATCACGCTGAACCGCCCTGCGAAGAAGAATGCGGCGAACGCTCAGATGTGGGCGGAACTGCTGCAGACGTTCCAGGAGATCGCCGCGGGCGAGGACCGTGTGGTCATGCTCACTGGCGCCGGTGGTGATTTCTGTGCCGGCGCAGACCTCACGGGTGGCGGCACAGGTCGTCCGGGCCGGCACCAGTTGGCGCAGATGCGTCACATCGGCGACGTCGCGCTCGCGCTCCACCGCTTGCCGATCCCGGTGATCGCCAAGGTCCGCGGTGTCGCCGTCGGCGCCGGGTGCAACATGGCGCTCGGTTGCGATGTCGTGGTTGCCAGCGAGAACGCGCGCTTCTCGGAGATCTTCTCGCGCCGCGGTCTCTCCATCGACTTCGGTGGATCATGGCTGCTGCCGCGCATCGTCGGGATGCATCGGGCGAAGGAGTTGGCGCTGTTCGCCGACATCATCGACGCGAGGGAAGCGGAGCGCATCGGGCTGGTCAACCGTGTCGTCGCCGACGACGAGATCGATGCATTCGTCGACGGCTGGGCGACTCGGCTCGCGGCGGGACCGCCGATCGCGCTGGCAATGACGAAGCGAATGCTCGACAACTCGTTGCAGGTCACGCTGGAGCAGGCTCTCGACGACGAGGGAGTCGCCCAATCCCTCAACTTCACGACGGCCGACACCGCCGAGGCCATGGCCGCGTTCGTCGAGAAGCGTGAGCCGAGGTTCGAAGGTCGTTGACCGGCCGAGCCGCTCGGCGCTCAGTAGCGTGGCGGCGTGAGGCATGCAGGCTCGATTGTGGTCGCCGTCATCGCGACCGCGTTCTGGTGTGGCGCCGCGAGCGCGGCGCCGCCTGCCGATCCGCCTGCCGACCCCAGCGCGACAGTGCCGGCGCCTTCCGTCAACAGCACGCCGGGTGCCGTGATCGGACCGGAGGTTCCCGCTGTCGAGCAACCGCCGCCCATCGTCGACCCCAACGTGGTGTCGAGCCCGCTCGTGGTCGTCCCCGCAGGTTGTGCGGCGACACCGGCACCCACGGCCGTGTTCGTTGGCACGTTGGCTGCCGCCGATTCGACCACTGGGCGCTTCGCGGTGCAAGAGATCCGTGCCGGCAGCCTCGATGGATACGCGGTCAACACCATCGTCGACGTGCGCTTCGACGACGACATCCGCTACTTGCACATCGGTGAGCAGTACCTCGTCGGCGTGCTTCCGGATCAGTTGACCCACGTGCTGCACTCGAAGGTTCGTTCGCCGGCCCCACTGTTCGGCGGCGATGCGGTGATCGGTGTCAACGACACCGACGTACGTTGCCCTCGCATCGAGGATGGCGTGAAGACGTTGCTGGTCGACGGCACCGAGGTCGACACCGGTGTGCTCGCGCCGTTGAAGACCGCGAAGCGGTCGATCGTCAAGGCGATCGTCAAGCCGCTGGTCGCCGGCATCCTCGTGCTCATCGTGCTCGCGGCGATGAAGTTGCTCATCTTCGCGATGGTTCGCGCCGCGCGGGAACGCGACCAGGACGACGATGGTCCGGTGCCGTACGAGGTGCCGCGTGACCGACAGCACGCCGACGACGACCGGGACGCGCTCACAGAACGAGTCTGACCGGCACTCAGGAGTGCGCTGCGGTCGCCCTTGCCCGAAGATCGTCGACGGCGTGGCCGAGACCCAGCGGGTCGCGGTACAACGCGCTGCCGGCGACCAGGACGTTGGCACCGGCCGCAGCCGCAGCCGCGACCGTGTCCGGTCCGATTCCACCGTCGACCTCGACGTCGATGGCGTCGCTGCGCCCCGCGGCGCTGATCATCTCCGCGACCTCCGTGATCTTGCGCTCCATCGTCGCGATGTACTTCTGCCCGCCGAAGCCAGGGTTCACCGTCATCACGAGGACGAGATCGACGAGGTCGAGGACGTGGGCCACGGCGTCGGCAGGCGTCGCCGGGTTGAGGGCAACGCCCGCGGTCGCGCCGAGCGAGGCGATGTTCCCGAGCGTCCGATGGAGGTGCGTGCACGCCTCGGCGTGAACGATCAAGCGCTGGCACCCCGCTCGCACGTACTCGGCGGCCAAGACGTCCGGGGTCAACACCATGAGGTGTGCCTCGAAGGGCAAGGACGCGTGCTTGCGGGCGGCAGCAATCACGTCGGGTCCGAACGTGAGGTTCGGCACGAACTGTCCGTCCATCACGTCCCACTGGATCCGGTCGACGCCGGCGGCTTCGAGCGCGGCGACCTCCTCACCGAGCTTGGAGAAGTCGGCCGGCAACACGCTCGGCGCTATTTGGATCGGTCGCGACATCGTTCGCGAGGGTAGTGCTTGGGTGGTACTTCGCGCCGGGCCATCTACAGTCGTCGCCGATGTCGTCGATCGAAGTGCGCGTCGAGAAGATGGCCGCGGGTGGCGACGCGATCGCGAGGATGGCCGACGGCCGTGTCGCATTCGTGCGCGGCGCGCTGCCCGGCGAGCAGGTCGCGATCCGGGTCGTGCAATCGAAGAAGGACTTCGTTCGCGCGGAGGTCGTGGATGTTCTCGACCCCGCCCCGTACAGAGTGGTACCGCCGTGCCCGAAGCACCATGCGGGGTGCGGCGGATGCACCTGGCAACACGTCGATGCGGATGCACAACTGCAGCTGAAGACGTCCGTCGTCACCGAGGCGCTGCGGCGCACGGGCAAGATCGTCGACCCGGTCGTCGAGATCGGCGCAAGCGTGTCGCCATGGGCGTACCGCACGACGCTGCGCCTCGCCACCGGCGTGGACCGGCTCGGTCTCCGCAGTCGCCACTCGCACGATGTCGTCGAGCTGGATCTCTGCCTCGTCAGCCATCCGTTGCTGGAAGACCTGCTCGCGCGCGTACACGTCCGCGGTGATGGCGAGGTCAGCCTGCGAGTCAGCGCCGCGACAGGAGAGCGATCCGCGTTCGTCGTGGAAGGCGACGTCGAGCTGATCGACATCCCGTCCGACGTCGCGGTCGGGGCCACTGCACAGATCCGTGAAGCTGTGTCCGGAACGACGTTCCAGATCAGCGCAGCGTCGTTCTTCCAATCAGGTCCACAGGCCGCCGAGTTGCTGGTCGCTGCGGTGCGCGATGCCACTGGCGAGCTCGTCGGCGCGCCGACGACGGTTGACGCGTATGGCGGGGTCGGATTGTTCGCCGCGACGGTTGGCGGGCCGACCGTGACCGTCGTGGAGGCTTCGGCATCTGCGTGCACCGACGCGGTCGTCAACCTCGCCGACCGCAAGGCGCACATCTTGTGCACGCAGGTCGAGCACTGGAAGCCGCGCCGCGCGGATCTCGTGATTGCCGACCCGTCGCGCAGTGGACTGGGCAAGCACGCTGCGGCGGTTTTGACCGCGACGGAGGCGCCGCGAATCGTGCTGGTCAGCTGCGATCCGGTGTCGCTCGCTCGCGATGCAGGACTGCTCCGAGAACTCGGCTACGACCACATCAGGTCGACCGTTCTCGACCTGTTTCCGCAAACGCATCACGTCGAGGTCGTCACACGATTCGATCGCCGCTCGACGTAGTGCGGGTCACAAACGGCGGATGCGACGCTCGACGCGATCGAGGAACGCGGTGCGCTGCTCGACTGTCGAACGGTCCATGTTGTACATGGCGAGCCACGTCGACCGGGCGAACTGGTAGCACAGCACTCGGACCGCTCGGGCGATGACGCGCTTGCCGCTTTCGCCCTGCACGGTGTTGAGGACCTTCGACGAACCGTGCGTCGTGATCGCGACGATCCGCCGCACGTTCGTCAGCCTTCCCGTGACGCGGGTGGCGCGCTCGGTCACGTCCCAGGCGACCCCACGGACCAGGACGCGATCCAGCCAGCCGTTGAGCATCGCCGGCTGTCCGCTCCACCACGTCGGGTAGACGAAGACCAACGCCTCGCACCACGTCAGGTTGGCGCAGTACGACGCGATGTCCGCCGGCGGCGAGATCGGCGCACGATGATCGAGCCACTCCTGGAGCGAGAGGGTCGGTTCGAACTCGTCGGCGTACAGATCGGACGTTCGGACGTCGTGCCCACACGCGGTCAGCGTCGTGAGGGTCCGTTGGAAGACCGCAGACGTGAAGGACTCAGGATCCGGATGGCAGTAGACGACGTACACCTTCACAGCGAGCGCATCTTCCGGTCGACCCGTTGGAGGAACGCGGCGCGCTGTTCCGCCGTGCTCGTGTCCATCTCGTACAACGCGAGCCACGTGCGTCGGGTGAGCACAGCGGTGTTCATCCGCAGCGAGCGCATCAGCATCCGTCGGCCGTTGTCGTGGATCGCCTTGACGTAGAGGCGACGAGATCCGTAGGTCGAGATGCCGACGATGCGATGGACCTTCTTCAGCCCGCGACGAACGTGTTGGTCATCGTCGAAGACGAACCCGACACCCGGCACCATCACTCGGTCGAGCCAACCCTTGAGGATCGCCGGCATCGTGCTCCACCAGGTCGGATAGACGAACACGAACGCATCCGCCCGCTTGACGATGTCGGCGTGGCGTTCGGCCATCGGGTCGAGCAGTGGGCGCGTGCCGTGGTATGCGACCCGCTCGGCGCGGCTCATTGCGGCACGGAACTCCTCTGCGTACAGGTCGAGCACGATCACGTGATGTCCGGATCGTTCGAGCGCGGCGGTTGCGGTCGACGCGATCGCGTGCGTGAAGCTGCTCGGGTCGGGGTGGGCGACGACGACGACAGCACGCATCTGGGCGCACGATAGCGGCGGCCCCTACGATCGTCGTGATGGAATCGCAGGGACCTCGGCCCGTCCCTGTGTGGGTGTACCTCGTTGGGTTCGTCGTCCTCGGGAGCGCGTTGAGCGTGGCGGGTCCGTCGCTGTCGCACCTGCGCGATCGCGTGGGGACGAACGACGGCGGGATCAGCCTCGTCTTCGTCGGGTCGTCGAGTGGGTACATGCTCGGGTCGTTCCTCGGCGGCCGCTTCCTCGACCGTGGGCACGGCCATCAGATGTGGGCCGGATGCATGATGGGTTCGATCGCAGTGATCGTCGTGATATCGCAACTGCGCGACCTTGCCCCGCTCGTCGGTGCGTTCGTGGTTCTCGGGACGCTGTGTGGTGTCGGCGACGTGTCGGGTAACACCCTCGTCGTGTGGAGCCGCCCCGAGTCGCCCGGCGCAGCCCTGAACGCGTTGCACATGTTCTTCGCCCTCGGCGCGCTGTCGGCTCCACTGCTCACCAATCGAGCCATCGCATGGACCGATTCGCTGTGGCCGGTCGCGGTTCCGCTCGGATTCTTGGCGCTGCTGTGCAGCTACGTGCTGTTGACCACACCGGCGCCGAGCAAGACACGCACCGCTGACCACAGCCACGACGACTCCGCAGCGGCATCCGTTCGACGCGGGCAGTTGGCGGTCGTCGGACTGTTCTTCTTCGTCTACGTCGCGCTCGAGGTCGGGTTCGCGAACTGGATCCATTCCTACGTGGAGCAGATCAACTACGGCGACGCCAACACGGCGACCGGCGTCACCGCGACGTTCTGGGTCGGGTTCTCGGTGGGACGCGTGGTGTCGATCTGGCTCGCCCGACGCTTCAGCGCCGGATGGATGCTCGTGGTGTCGATGTCGCTCGCACTGGTGTCGTCGCTGTCGCTCGTTGCGGTGAACGGTGGCAACGTCGGTCTGTGGATCGTCACGTTCTTCTTCGGAGTGTCGATCGCGCCGCAGTTCGCTTCGATGATCAGCTACGCCGAGGCCCACCTCGCGCTGTCAGGCGCGGCGACATCCGTCTTCGTCGGCGCCGCGGGCCTCGGCGGTCTCGTGATGCCGTGGACGATCGGCCACCTGTTCGACACCAAGGGACCTCGCGTGCTCCCGCCGGTCACGTTGGTCGCGTGCATCGTGACGATCGCGGCCGGACTCTGGGTTCGCCACGTCGTGCAGGCCGGCGCTCACCGGCCGCCCGTCACCTCGATGAAGGCGCCGGTCACGTAGCTCGCCGCGGGCGATGCAAGCCACAGCACGGCCGCCGCGACCTCGTCGGGTGTCCCGACGCGTTGCATCGGAACCATCGGTGTCATCCGTTCGACGCGCCCGGGTGTGGCATGCAGGTGGAAATCGCTCTCGATGAGTCCAGGTCGAACCGCGTTCACCCGTATGTGGTGTGGCGCGAGCTCCTTTGCCAGGCCCGTCGTCATCGTGTCGATCGCGCCCTTCGACGATGCGTAGTGCACCCACTCGTTTGGACCACCAAGGACAGCCGCCTTCGACGAGATGTTGACGATCGAACCACCGCGGCCGCTGGCACGCATGCGATCGGCCGCTTCA
>DASWRR010000414.1:0-9290 GCA_036403055.1 Ilumatobacteraceae bacterium
GCGTGTCACGGTCGACGAGGTTTCGGCGGACATGGTCCGCCACGGACGCGTCCTCGATCGGTTCGAGGGTGACGGGCCGTGGGCCGTCGTCGACGAGGGCGGCGCGTTGCTGGCCGTGTACGAGTCGTTCGGCGCGTCCGCGAAGCCGGCGGTCGTCATCGCCTGAGCGACTTCATGACGCGTCCGGAACGGGGGTAACGTCCCAGGTCGTGCAGCTCGTCACGGACCTCGACACGCGACCGTGGGATGGCGAACGCACGGTGCTGACGATCGGTGCGTACGACGGCGTCCATCGCGGCCATCTGGCGATCATCCAAGCGGTTCGCCGGCTCGCGTCCGCGTCGGGCGCTCGATCTGCCGTCATGACGTTCGATCGTCATCCGGCGTCCGTGGTGCGTCCGGAATCGGCGCCGAAGCTGTTGACGGATCTCGACCAGAAGTTGGAGCTGCTCGCGGCAACCGGCGTCGACGCGACGATCGTCATCCACTTCGACGAGGAGCAGTCGCGCGAGGATCCCGCTCACTTCGTTCGGCGCGTGATGATCGATCTGCTCGACACATCGGTCGTCGTCGTCGGCGAGGACTTCCACTTCGGCCGCGGCCGTGAGGGCAACGTCGAGTTGCTCCGCACGCTCGGCGTGGAAGGCAACTTCGAAGTGCAACCGCTGGAGCTCGTCCAACGAACCGATGGCGTCGACGAGTCGATCAGTTCGACCGCTATCCGGCGGGCGCTCGCCGGCGGCCAGGTCGAGCTCGCGGCCGAGTTGCTGGGCAGGCCGTTCGAGGCTCGCGGGGTCGTCGTCGTCGGTGATCAGCGCGGCCGGCTGCTCGGATTCCCCACAGCCAACGTCGAGGTACCGAACGCGGTCTGCGTGCCGGCGGACGGTGTGTACGCCGGCTGGTACGAGCGGCCGAACGGCGACATCCACGCCTGCGCGTTGAACCTCGGTCGACGTCCGACGTTCTACGAGCACGCCGACCACTCGCTGCTCGAGGCGCACCTCCTCGACTTCGACGGTGACATCTACGGCGAGCGTGCCGAGGTTCGTTTCACGCATTTCCTTCGTAGCGAGCGCAAGTTCAACGGCGTCGATGCGCTCATCACTCAGTTGAAGCACGACGTCGAGCACGCCCGGGCAGTCCTGACCGCGTAGCCGCGGTGTCGTCGTCTACTTCGACGGCCAGATGATCTTTCCGTTCGGGTCGTAGAGGCCGGCGACCAGTGTCGTGTTGACGACCGTGGAGATGTCGGGCACCTGCCCGTCGAACAGTCCGATGCCGGCGTACGTCTTGACTTCGTTGTCGAGCAACTTCGGATCCGGCACGCCGATCGGAAGATCGCTCGCGGTCGAATCCTTGATCAACTTCGACTCGACGCCCCACCTCGCGATCTCGCCGTCCGGTGAGAGGAACAACGCGTTGCCGTTCGCATTGATCATGTCGACGGCGATGTCGGCCGCGGCCTTCGGATCTGCCAACGCGTCGGCGAGCCCCTTCATCGCCGCGCGAATGAAGTCCTCCGACGCGCTGGGGAAGTCGCCGAGGAACGTCGAGTTCGTGTACAGCACGCCGAAGCTCCCGGGAATGCCATAGTCGGCCGGGTCGTACAGCTTGAACGGGATGTGCGCCGCCTCGAGCTGCAACGGCTCGTTGCTCTTGAACCCGGGGAACCCGACGATCTCCGGAATGGCGATGTGGACCTTCGGATCGAACCCGTCGAGCAACGTCGTCTGGTAGTCGGTGTTCTCGGTGAGCCCGGCCTTCTTCAACATCGCAGCGACGGACGGAGTGATCGCTCCCTTGACCCCGATGGTCTTGCCCTTGAGATCGGCCAACTCGTTGCTCTGGCCGTCCTTCACGATCAGCGCATCGATGCCGGTGCGGCCTTCGACCGCCAGCGCGACGAAGCCTGCGTCGTTGCGTCCGGCGTAGTCGACGACTTCACTGAACGACCCGCCGGACGAGAACTGCGCCTCGTTCGCGGCGATCAGCGGGTAGTTCTCGGTCGAGAAGCTGGCCTTCACGTTGACATCGAGACACAGATCGTCGAAGTAACCCTTCTGCTTGGCGACGAGGACATCGACGATGGACGCCGATGCTGCGAAGTCGAAGCTCGACAGGTAGGTGATCTTGCCGGCCGCCTTGTTCGCTTCGCATCGGTCGGCGGGGAACGGTTTGTCCGCCGCGACAGGCGTGATGCTCGGCACCGTGCTCGTGGGTGCCACGGTGGTGTCGGCGGCTGGCAACGTCGTTGCCGCGGAGGCGTTGCTCGACTGCGGTGCACCTGTCGCGCTCGGCGCGCCATCGCTCGTGCTGCACGCCGCGAGGAACGTCAGTGGGACGAGAAAGGTTGCAGTGCGACGAAACCACATGGGCGTGTCCTTTGCGATCGTGGATCGAGTTCGTACCGTTGGGCGATCGGTAGGGGCGTTGGGGATCATTGCGAAGACGACTGCAGGGCGTCGAACAGAGCCAACACGTTGTCGGCGCCGACTCCGACGCGGTGCCCGGTGCGCGAGATGAAGCCGAGCTGGATTCCGACCGCCGGCTCCGAGACGGCAAAGAACTGTTCGTGACCATCCGCGTCGACGAGGACCTCTGTCAGGAGCGGCGCCCCGGCATCCTCGAGGCAGGCACGGGCAAACCCGGCGTTCAGCACCTCAACGGCAACGTGCTGGACGCCCTGACCATTCCGGGCAAGGTACGAGGCAACGTTGGCGGAAGCGTCGGGCCCGACGAGGACCAGCGTCACGCCACCTGCAGCCAACGTGCGGATGCCGGGTCGCGCCGCGCCGGCCATCGCAACCTCGTGGAAGCCGAATCGTGATTGCAGCGTCGCGGTTGCGTCGTCGAGGTCGTCGACGGCGATCACGATGTGATCGACGCGAGTCGCGACGGTGTCGAGTCCACTGCGCGCCTCGTCGGTGCTCGCCGGCTTCTCGGGCGCCGCGTCGCGTCGCTGTCCGGCGACCTCGATGCGATGCGTCTCGGTGAGCAGGACGCGGAACAACTGCTCGGCGAAGTCGGGGTCGATGCCGACCTCGATCGCCTGTTGCCGCCGCGTGGTGACGACGTCGCGGACACGTGCCGGCTGGATCACCGGAGTGTCGGCACCTTCCTTGACAGCTGCGACCTGGCGACACACCGCGAGGCGTTCGCCGACGATCGCGATCAGCGCGCGGTCGAGCTCGTCGATTCGCGAGCGAAGGTCGTGGAGATCGGCCATTGTCAGCACCGTACCTGCTCAGCCGCGCTGGGTGCGCTGTGACACGTGCCAGCCCATGACGGCGCGTTGCAACACGTTCAACAACACCAGGCTGATCGTTCCGAGGACGGCCATCGACAGGATCGCCGCCCACAGACGATCACCTTGGTTGCCGGCGACCGCTCGTGCGCCGATCTTGCCGAGCCCGCCGGCGCCACCCTCGGCGAGGTACGCGACGACGAGCGCAAGGCCGGTGTTGTACTTCGCCGCGGTGAACAACGACGGCAGTGCCGACGGCAGCCGAAGATGCCAGAACACTTCCCAGCCAGACGCATCGACTGAAGCCAGCAGTTCA
Organism: Ilumatobacteraceae bacterium; assembly: GCA_036403055.1. GTDB lineage: Bacteria > Actinomycetota > Acidimicrobiia > Acidimicrobiales > Ilumatobacteraceae > JAENVT01. The sequence continues at coordinate 3,561 of DASWRR010000414.1, forward strand.
CGACTCGACGCATCTGCGCCACGCATGCCGTCGGCGGTCGCAAACGCAAACGCGGGGAGCGACACCAGCGCGACGATGAACACGACTGGCTTGTCGGAGAAGATTCCAAAACCGATCTTGACGGACGCGATGTAGGCCGCAAACGGCGTCACCGCGATCAACGTGAGAATGGGTTGGGTCGCCTGCTCCATGAAGTCCCACGCCGCCATCGCCGCACCAACTGCGATCGCGACGAGGACTGAGATCGCGAAGCCGAGCGCGGCGTGACGCATCGTGGTCAAGGCAGCCGAGAAGTAGTCGTCGGGAAACTTCGCGATGTACCGCACGATTCGGCTCGGTGTCTCCAGAACGAACGGCTGGACGTCGAACGCCCGTACCAGTGCTTCCCACGCACCGAAGAAGACCACAAGTCCGACAACGGGTGCGATGAACCGAGTGCGGATCATGCGTGCGCGCCCTGCAACAACGCGTGACGGACCTGAGTGCACAGTTCGAAGAACCCGGGTTCATCATCGAGGCCGCCGCGACGCGGTCGAGCGAGATCGATCGCGATGTCGGCGACGATGCGCGCCGGACGAGGCGACGACACGAGCACACGATCGCTGAGCGCGACCGCTTCGCTGATCGAGTGCGTCACGAACAGTGTCGTCACTCCGCGACCCTCGACGAGTTGGTTCAACAAGCCACGCATCTCCGATCGCGTGATCTCGTCGAGCGCCGCGAGCGGCTCGTCCATCGCGAGCAACGGTGCTCCCAGCGCGAGGGCGCGGACGAGCGCGACCCGCTGCTGCATCCCACCGGAGAGCTGATGCGGTCGCGAGTCGAGGAACGAACCGAGGCCGACTCGCTCGAGCAGGTCGAGCGGGTCGCTCGTCGTCGGACCGTTCGCCTTGCGATTGACGTCGAGCAACAGACGGGCGTTCGCTCGCACGGTTCGCCATGGCAGCAGCCCTGGGTGTTGCGGGACCATCGCCACCTGCTTGTGCCGTCGGGCATCACCTGCCGGCTCGCCGTTGACGAGGGCTTCGCCGCTGCTCGGCGGCTCCAACCCGGCGACGACTCGCAACAGCGTCGACTTGCCGCAGCCCGACGGGCCGATCACGCTGACGAACGAGCCGCGTTCGATCTCGAGGTCGATCCCGGCAATCGTCTCGAGTGCTCCGAACGACTTGCGCAACGCCCGCAACGAGACGATGTTCCCGGTGGGCATTGGTGCGAGTGTAGGCGTGCGGGGCATTCGCCGACCTCGGCGCTATCATGGCCAGGTCCGTCGGGGCTCACCCTCTGGCGCGATGCGGTCCGATTCTTCCGAATCGGCCGCGACCTCCGAACCAAGGAAGGCCTCGAGATGTCCAAAGAGGACACGATCAACGCGCACAAGGTGCACGACAGCGACACCGGATCCCCCGAAGTGCAGATTGCTCTGCTCACGGCCCGGATCAACCAGCTGACCGAACATCTGAAGAATCACAAGAAGGACCACCACAGTCGTCGTGGTCTGTTGATGCTCGTCGGCCGGCGTCGCCGAATGCTCGACTACGCTCGCAACATCGACATCGAGCGCTACCGACAGATCGTTCAGAAGAACGGCCTGCGTCGATAGCAGCACACAATCTTGGGCCGGGCCACATGGCTCGGCCCTTGTCAAAAAAGCGGACCTGAGGTCCGCGAATCACATCAGAGCGGCAACCACGTCGGTTGTCAGTCGAGAGCCCCGCACATGGGCGGCGGGGTTGCCGACTGGGAACCGGCCAGCTGCTCCTTCACCGGCGCACAGGATGTGCGTCGACAACTGAAAGGAGCTCGCAATGGCAGAAGCCATTCGAGTGTCAGGCCCGGTTTCGGGTACTGACAAGAGCCTGTCCTTCGAGACCGGCAAATTTGCCCAGCAGAGCCAAGGGGCCGTGTTGGCCAGCATTGGTCGGACCATGGTCCTCGCGACCGCGAACGCCGCCAAGGATGTTCGTCCGGGAACGGACTTCTTCCCGCTGACGATCGACGTCGAAGAGCGTGCGTATGCCGCCGGCAAGGTGCCCGGTTCGTTCTTCCGTCGCGAAGGCCGACCGACCGAGGACGCGATCCTCACCTGCCGTCTGACGGACCGCCCGTTGCGCCCGGCCTTCCCCGAGGGCTTCCGTAACGAGACGCAGGTCGTCCTCACCGTGATGGGCGCCGACATGGCCAACCCGCACGACGTGCTCAGCATCAATGCGGCCTCGGCTTCGCTGATGATCTCGGGCATCCCGTTCGACGGCCCGATCGGTGCAGTGCGCATCGCTCACAGCCAGACCGGCGAGTGGATCCCTCACCCCACCTACGAAGAGGGTGACGCGAGCACGTTCGAGCTCGTGGTCGCCGGCCGTCAGCTCGACAACGGCGACGTCGCCATCATGATGGTCGAAGCCGGCGGTACCGCCAAGAGCTTCGAGTACTACCAGGCCGGTGCCCCCAAGGTCGACGAGAAGGTGCTCGCCGGTGGCCTCGAGGCATGCAAGGTCTGGATCAAGGAGTCCATCGCGCTGCAACGACAGCTCGTCGCCTCTGTGATCGCGACGCATGGCCCGATCGTGCCGATGACGTACACGCCGCAGCTCGACTACGGCCAGGACGTCTTCGAGGCCGTCTCGGCGATCGCCGCCGACGGTGTCGCCAAGGCCATCACCATCAGCGCGAAGGCGGAGCGCAACGCGGCCACCGATGCCGCCGCCGCCGAAGCCATCGAAAAGCTGTGCGGTGAGGGTGCCGAGTTCGCCGGTCGCGAGCGCGAAGTGAAAGAGGCTGTCCGCAGCCTCACCAAGAAGGCTGTCCGCAAGCGGATCGTCGACGAGGGCTTGCGCATCGACGGTCGTGGTCCTCGTGATCTCCGTCCGATCAGCAGTGAGGTCACTGTGCTCCCGACGGCGCATGGAACCGGCCTCTTCCAGCGCGGCGAGACCCAGGTGTTGAACGTCGTCACGATGGCGATGCCGCGCATGAACCAGCTGCTCGACACACTGAGCCCGGAGACGCACAAGTACTTCCTGTTCCACTACAACATGGCCCCGTGGGCCAACGGTGAGACGGGTCGCGTCGGTTCCCCGAAGCGTCGTGAGATCGGCCACGGAGCACTTGCTGCGCGTGCGCTGCTCCCCGTGCTGCCGAGCCAGGAGGAGTTCAGCTACACGCTGCGCCTCGTGGCCGAAGTGCTGGCGTCCAACGGCTCGACGTCGATGGCGTCGGTGTGCTCCGGTTCGCTCGCGTTGATGGACGCCGGTGTGCCGGTCAAGGCTGCCGTCGCCGGCATCGCGATGGGCCTGGTGTACGCCGAAGGCAAGTACACGACGCTCACCGACATCCTCGGTGCCGAAGATGCGTTCGGCGACATGGACTTCAAGGTCGCCGGCACGTCCGACTTCGTCACCGCCTTGCAGCTCGACACCAAGATCGAGGGCATCCCCGCCGACGTGTTGGCAGCAGCACTCGATCAGGCGAAGGAAGCTCGCACCGAGATCCTCGCCAACATGAACGCATGCATCGCCGAGCCTCGTGCCGAGGTTGCCGCCACCGCTCCGAAGATCATCTCGATCACCATTCCGATGGACAAGATCGGTGAGGTGATCGGGCCGAAGGGCAAGGTCATCAACACGATCCAGCAGGAGACGGGCGCCGACATCGCTGTCGACGACGACGGTTCCGTCGGCATCGTCACCATCGGCGCCGTCGAAGCGTCGAAGATGGAAGAAGCCAAGGCACGCATCCTCGCCATCGTCGATCCGCCCAAGGCGGACGTCGGCGCCACGTACCTCGGCCGGGTTGTCAACGTCACGAAGTTCGGTGCGTTCGTCAACATCCTGCCGGGCCGCGATGGCCTCGTGCACATCTCGAAGCTCGGCAAGGGCAAGCGCATCAACAACGTCGAAGACGTGCTGACGCTCGGCCAGGAGATCGAGGTCGTGGTCGAGGAGATCGACGAGAAGGGCAAGGTCAGCCTGACCCCTGGCGCGTCGTGGAACCCGTTCCCCAACGCCGAAGGTGGCAGCTCTGCTCCGGCGGCTTCGGGTGGCTCCGGTGAATCCTCGCAACCGGCTCCGGCAGGCGATCGGCCTGTCGCGGTCAGCTTCGACGATGCCTTCGATGCTGAGCTGGCCGGCGAGCTCGGCGACCTCGGCCCCGGTGGCGAAGCCGGTGGTGGCGCTGCGGATCGTGGAGCGGATCGCGGCGATCGCGGCCCCCGCCGCGACGACCGTGGTGGCGCACGCAATCGTGGCCCGCGCCGCCATCGCTGACTCGAACTCGGTTCTTCGTTGACCGACCTTCGGATCACTCAACTCGAATCCGGCCTCACCGTGGCCACCGAACACGTGCCTGGCGCGTTGTCGGTGGCCACCGGTGTCTGGGTCGGCGTCGGGTCGCGCGACGAGCCGCCCGAGCTCAGCGGCGTCAGCCACTTCCTCGAACATCTGCTGTTCAAAGGAACGCCGACGCGATCGTCGCAGGACATCTCGCGATCTGTCGATCGCGTCGGTGGTGATTTCAATGCCTTCACGGCGAAGGAGTACACCGCGTACTACTGCCGGCTGCCCGCTCGCCACGCCACCTTCGGTGTCGATCTCCTCGGAGACGTGTTGATCCGGCCAGCGCTGCGCGAGGCCGATGTCGACAGCGAGCGCCTCGTCATCCTCGAAGAGCTTGCGATGGACGACGATTCACCCGACGACGTCGCCCATCGCATGTTCGCCGCGCAGCTGTTCGCAGACCACCCGCTCGGCCGCGAAACAGCAGGCGACCGCGACACCGTTCAAGCCATCACGGCGACCGATGTCCGGCGCTTCTTCGAGTCGCACTACCACGCTCGATCGATGGTCGTGACGCTTGCCGGCCCCATCGGTCACGACGATGCGCTCGCGTTGGTCTCCAACGCGTTCGCCGACGTCCGCGGCACCGGCAACACGCCGACCCGCACCCGTCCGGACGCGGTCGGCCCGAGCGCGTCGATGGACGACGACACCGAACAGGTCCACATCGTGATGGGGGGTCGATCGCTCGCCCGTGGCGACGACGATCGCGAAGCGCTCGACGTCGTGAACCACGTGTTCGGCGGAGGCCTGTCGAGCCGGCTGTTCGAGGAGATCCGCGAGCGCCGGGGCTTGGCCTACTCGGTGTACTCGGGAGTCTCCGCCTACATGGACAGCGGTGCGTTCCAGATGTACGCCGGCACTCAACCAGAACACGGCGACGAGGTCGTCGAGTTGATGCGCGAGGAACTCGATCGCCTGGTGAGCAACGGCATCACCGACGACGAGCTCGATGTCGCGGTGGGGTACCTCACCGGATCGTTCGAGCTCGGATTGGAGGACACCGGCGCACGGATGGCGCGCAACGGTGGCCAGCTGATCACCACGGGGTCGATCCGTCCCATCGACGAGCAGGTGGCGCGTTGGGCGGCCGTCGATCAGACAGCCGTCAAGCGCACGATCGGTCGGGTGTTCGTCGACGAGCCGATCGTCGTCACGGTGGGCCCGAAGGGCTGACTCGCTCGCCACCACCGCGGCGTGCAATTCGGGGCTACGGTCGACGCCATGTCGCAGACGAAGGTCGGTGTAGTCGGAGCAGGCGGAAAGATGGGTCGCGCGGTCTGCCTCGCAGTGTCGCTCGATCACGACCTCGAGCTCGTTGCCGCAGTGGCGCCGCGACATGTCGGCGAGACGTTGCAAGGCGTCACCGTCACCGGTGACCTCCGATCGTTGGCCG
>DASWRR010000415.1:0-8790 GCA_036403055.1 Ilumatobacteraceae bacterium
CAACTCCTCTCCGCAATGGATCTCGGAAAGCTGTGGGAGCACGCCACAGAGATCGAGCGGCGGCAGCTCCTCGACGAACTGATCGATTGCGGTGTGGTGCAGCCCGACCATTTCCAGGTGAAGCTTCACGGCGCGCCCGCATTGAACGTTGGACTTACCGAGGTCGGTCTCCGAGGGGAGATCGGTGGTGTCGAAGGGGGGACTTGAACCCCCACGAGATTTCTCTCACCAGCCCCTCAAGCTGGCGCGTCTGCCTATTTCGCCACTTCGACGTGGGGGTACTGAGGATAACGCAGGCTTAGGTGCGGACCAACAGGAATCCGAGTGCGACGACGGTGAAGATCCAGATCAGTGCCAGCACCGTGGTGATCCTGGTGAGGTTGCGCTCAGCAGAGGTCGACCCGAGGGCTGCCCCGCCACCGCCGCCGAACATGTCCGACAGGCCACCGCCACGGCCGCTGTGCATCAGCACACCGGCCACCATGCCCACCATGGACACGATGTTGATCACCACCGTCAGGTACATCACGAAGTCGCGCACGGTTTGCCAGCCTAGCGTGGGTTCTCAGCGATGGACCGTTGGGGCAACCAGCGGAATGACCTCGGGGAAGTAGCACGCGACGCGCTGGCCGTTGCCCTTGTCCTCGAGCAGTGGCTCCTCTTCGGCGCAGACGTCTTGCGCCTTCGGGCAACGAGTCCTGAACCGGCAACCCGACGGCGGGTTGACCGGGCTGGGCACATCGCCTTTCAGCACGATCCGCTTGCGAAGGCGCTCGATCGTCGGATCCGGCTCTGGCGCAGCGGACAGCAGTGCCTGGGTGTACGGATGCATCGGGGTGCTGTACAGCAACTCCGATGGTCCGGTCTCCATGATCTTGCCCAGATACATGACGGCGACCGTGTCGGAGATGTGACGCACCACCGAGAGGTCGTGAGCGATGAACAGATACGAGAGCCCGAGCCGGGCCTGCAGATCTTGCAGCAGGTTCATCACGCCGGCCTGGATGCTGACGTCGAGCGCCGACACCGGCTCGTCGAGCACGATCAGCTTCGGCTCCAACGCCAATGCGCGAGCAACACCGACACGTTGACGTTGGCCGCCTGAGAACTCGTGCGGGAACCGCTTGGCATGGTCCGGTGCGAGACCGACGAGCTCGAGCAGTTCGGCAACACGTTCGCTGTGATTGCCGGCCACCTTGTGGACCTGCAGCGGCTCGGCGATCGCGTTACCGACAGTCAGGCGCGGGTCGAGCGAGGCATACGGATCCTGGAAGACCATCTGCATCTCTTGACGCAGCGGCTGCAGATCCTTGCGCGACATGCCGACGAGCTCGGTCCCGTGATACTTGACGGACCCGGAGGACGGCAGCAAGAGCTGCAGCACACAACGCGCCACGGTCGACTTGCCGGACCCGCTCTCACCGACGAGACCGAGCGTCGTTCCTTCGTCGATCGAGAAGCTGACGTTCGACACCGCCTGGACGATCCCCTTCACCACACGGATGCCCTGCAGCTGACGGATCGGGAACACCTTGACCAGGTTCTCGACCTGCAACACCGGGGTCGTCGTCGACCGGTCGCCGTTGAGCTCGTTGACGAGGGCGCTCATGCAACACCTTCGACCACGAAGAGCTCCTCGGCGCGCACACACGCCGTCTCCAAACCGAGCAACGGGTGCAGGTCCGGAATGTCACCGGCGCACACCTCCTCGGCAAACGGGCACCTGGCGCGGAACGCGCAACCCGACGGAGGACGCAGCATGTTGGGCGGCGCACCCGGAATCGGCGTCAGCCGCTCGCGACCCAACGCCGGCAAGCTACCGAGGAGGCCACGCGTGTACGGGTGGGTCGGGCTGCGGAAGATCGACTCGACATCGCCCCGTTCGACGGTGCGGCCGGCGTACATGACCTGCACGCGATCGGCGATACGAGCCACGACGCCGAGGTCGTGGGTGATGAAGACGACGCCGGCGCGAAACTTGTGCTGGATGTCTTGGATCACGTCGAGAATCTGCGCCTGCACCGTCACGTCGAGCGCTGTCGTCGGCTCGTCCGCGATCAGCACGTCGGGATCGTTCGCGATCGCGATGGCGATCATCACGCGTTGGCGCATGCCACCCGAGAACTCGTGCGGGTACTGCGACGCGCGCGTGCGCGGCTGCGGGATGCCGACGATGTCGAGCAGCTCGACCGACCGGTCCCACGCCGCAGCCTTCGAGATGTCGTTGTGGCTGCGGATCATCTCGGAGACCTGATGACCGATCTTGTGCGTCGGGTTCAACGCGGACAACGGATCCTGGAAGATCATCGAGATGCGCTTGCCACGTTGGCTGCGCATCTCGGCGTTGCTCGTGCCGACGAGTTCGTGGCCGTGCACCTTCACCGAGCCTTCGATCTTCGCCGACTTCGGCAGCAGTCCCATCGCCGCAAGGAAGGTGACCGACTTGCCGGAACCGCTCTCCCCCACGACACCGAGCATCTCGCCGGCCATCACCGTGACGTCGACACCGCGCACCGCTTGAACATCGCCGCTCTCGGTTGGGAAGGTGACCCGCAGATCGCGGATCTCCAGCACTGGCTGATCGTCGGTCACGCTCGGCTCATGTCTGCCTTGGGATCGAACGCGTCACGCAGACCATCGCCGACGAAGTTGATCGCCACGATCGTGACGACCAGGAACGCGCACGGGAAGACAACGAGCCACCAGTACCCCGAGAGCACTGCGCTCTTCGACTGGGCGATGAGCAGACCCCACGTCGTGCGACCTTCGCCCGGGCTGGGGCCATATCCGAAGAACGACAGCGTCGATTCGGCCAGGATCGCGCCGACGACGGACAGCGACAGCGACACCATGATCGGGCCGAGCGCGTTCGGTATCAGGTGACGGAACATGATGCGCGGACCACTGGCACCGACGGACCGCGATGCCTCGATGAACTCGCGTTCTTTCAGCGACAACACGACGCCTCGTACGATACGCGCGACCGCCATCCACCCAACCGCGGACAACAACAGGACCATGAAACGAACGGAGGTCTTGTCGCCCATCACCGCCTTGATGAACGAGATCTCGGCGAGCACGTTGCGCAAGACGAGCAGTGACACGAGGATCGGGAAGGCAAGGAAGATGTCGGTGATCCTCATCAAGATGTCGTCGAGCAGACCGCCGAGGTACCCGGCCAACGCGCCGACGATCGTGCCGACGGTGCACGCGATCAACGCCACGGCGATGCCGATCATGATCGAGATGCGCCCGCCGTAGAAGACGCGACTGAACAGATCGCGGTTGAGGTCGTCGGTGCCGAACCATGCCTTGGCGCTCGGCGGCGAATGGATGAAGGTCGTCGGCGTCTTCGGCAATCGTTGCGCCTCGCCGTACCGCGCCGGAAGGCTCGGGAACAGACACGCGATCATGATGATCAGCAGAACGACCAACGCGAACATCGCGACCTTGTTGCGACGGTAGTGGCGAAGTGCCAACCGGAACGGCGACAACGACTCGCCGCCGACACCTTCCGATTCGTCGCGAAGACTGAGGCCCGACAAATCGGCATCGGTGTTCGCCTCGATGGCGTGAGCAATCTCTGCGCCGCGCACCTCGGTGGTGTCGACGCCAGCGTTTTGATCGATCTCAGTCAAGGCGGATCCTCGGGTCAAGGACGGCGTAGAGCACGTCAGCGAGCAGGTTGGCGAGAATGACACCGAGGACGACGAACACCATCCACGGCATCAACTGTGGGAAGTCACCATTGGTATAGGCGGTCAAGAAGAAGTCGCCCATTCCCTTATTTTCGAAGATTCGCTCGGTGATGATGAGACCACCGATGATTCCGCCGATGTCGATCGCAGCGACCGTGACGATCGGGATCAACGCATTTCGCAGGGCGTGGCGAACGAGGATGCGACGCTCGCTGATGCCCTTGGCTCGTGCCGTGCGCAGGTAATCGCTGTTCTTCACTTCGAGCAGCGATGCCCGCATGTACCGCGAGTACACGGCGATGATCTGGATCGCGACGACCGTGATCGGCAGGATCAAGTACTTGATCCGCAGCATCGGGTCGAAGCCTTTGTGCCCTGGCGGATAGATGCCCGACGTCGGCAGCACCGGCTTGCTCAAACCCAACCAGTGGGTGAGCGTGATGGCGAAGAACAGTTGCAACAAGATGGCGCTGACGTACGGCGGGATCGAGATGCCGACGAAGGCCGTCGTGGTCGACGACTGGTCGAACAGCGAGCGAGGACGCATCGCCGACATGATGCCGATGGCGAGACCGAAGATCAGCCCGACGGCGGTCGCCAGTGAGCCGAGCACCAAGGTGTTGGCCATGGCGGCCTTGAGCTCCGGCCAGACCGGGCGACTGCCCTTGATCGAGCGGCCCCAGTTGAACGTCACGAAGTGGTGCAACCAACTGAAGTACTGCGAGACGATGTTGCCCGTCAGACCGTTGGTCTGCTTGTACTGAAGAATCTTTGCGGGCGTCGCTCGAGGATTGAGTCGCAGGTAGCTCTGGACCGGATCGGTGCCGATGCGAATTGCGATGAACACGAGAAACGTGATGATGAACAGCGTTGGAATGGTCCACAGCAATCTCCGACCAACAAATCTGATCATCTGCCGCACCTCCAATTTGTCGAGCGTCTGTGATATTGCGAAGCGGGGCCGGCTATCACCGGCCCCGCTCCACACATTACGTCATTTCTGAACGCTTGGCTTTCCTGTCAGCCAAGCGCGAGGTCAGGCTCGCCGGTGACGAGCTGTGTCGGCTCGTAGGTGCCCTTCGATGTGGTCTGCCACACCGTCGGGAGAACCTTGAAGCCTGTGGTCCACTCGTACCACGACGAGTTCGCGCACTCGGTGATGGGGTTGAGGCACTCTGGCCACTGCTCCGCACCGATCACGATCTGGCCGTCACCATTGGTGTCTTCCCATTGGTTGATGTTCTGGAACGCCTGGTAGTTGGCTGCGTCCTGATCGACCGGGCCACCGAGCTGATCGGTACGCCATGCGGCGATGTTCGGGAACTGGTACAGCGGCAGCATGACCGCGTCGTCGGCGAGGAACTTGGCGATCTGATGGATCAGATCGGCACGCTTGGTCTCATCGACGGTCTGGTCGGACTGCGTCATCAACTTCGAGGCATCCTCGTTGCACCAACCGGTCGAGTTCTGACCCTGGTTGTTGTTGGCCGGGCCAGGAACCTGCGAGCACGCCATGATGCCCGTGACCGTGGGGTCGGGGCTGGCCGTGTTGATGTACATGGCCATGTCGTACTTGAGGGCTGGGAGGCGCTGCTGGAAGTAGCAGGCTGCGTCGCAGTTGTCGGCGCTCACGTTGAAGCCGGCCTTCTGCAGTTCGGGGATCATCAGAGCCTGGGTCGACTCACGACGGGTGTTGCCGGAGTTGATGATCCAGTGGATCTGCGGGGCTGCCCCGCCCTTTGCCCACATCCCGTTCGCGTCCTTCGCCCAACCGGCGTCGGTCAGGATCTTGGCTGCGCCGGCTGCGTCGAAGTAACCGTCAGTGCCGTCGGACTTGCCGAACACGGTGTCGTCGCACCACGGGCCGATCGTGGGAACCCACAGACCGCAGTTGAGCAGCGGCCCACCTGGGAAGATCGGATCGTAGATGTTGGCGAGGATCAGGTTGCGGTCGATCGACTTCGCGAATGCGTGACGGAAGTCAGCATCCTTGAATGCGCACGAACGGGTCTCGTCCGGTGTGCAGGCCTGGTCTTCCTGGAAGTACAGACCTTCGTAGTTCGTGCCGTAACCCGGCGTCGACTTGATGTTCGGGTCGGCCAGCGCGTCCTTGATGCCTGCATATGCCTGCGGGAAGATGAAGTCGCTCTCGCCGGAAACCAACGATGCGATCTCGGTGTCGCTGTCGGCCTTCGGGACCATGACGATCTTGTCGACCTTGCCGGCATCCGTACCGTAGTAGTTCGGGTTCTTGCTCAGCACGAGCTGATCGAGGCTCCAGGAGTCGATCTTGTACGGCTGACCGGAGAACGGGATGTTGTCGGCGAACTCGGCGGAGACGTCGTTGCAGTCCTTGACCGCATCAGCCTTGATGAGGTTGATGAACAGGGTCTTGTAGGGGGCGTAGACCTCGGAGAACTTGACGACGACCTGCTTGTCGGACGTGCCCTGATCGATCGAGGTGATCTTGTCGTAACCCGTGGTGCTCAGCGAGCCAGGAGTCTTCAACGTTGCATCAACGGTGCACTTGAAGTCCTTGAACGTGATCGGTGATCCATCGTCCCACACTGCCTTGGGGTTGATGTTCATCGTCAACGTCATGCCCGCGCCGGTGCCGGTTGATGCCGCAGTGGTCACGGCACCGCCAGCGGCAGTCGTCTCGGGAGCCGCTGGCGCACTGGTAGCTGGCGCCGCTGTCGTGGCGCCGGTTGTACCGGCTGTGGTGTCGTTGGAGCCTGATTTGCTGTCGCTACCGCAAGATACGGCGACGAAGGCAAGCCCAACGGCCAATGCAGCGTAACGAGAGCTGCGTTTCGTGATCCTCACGTGGGTGTTCCTCCTATGTGAACGGAGGGAGGTGGGTCTCGGTCGGGACGACAAGGCAAGCGGGACGCTCGTCGGGAAGTTTCGACCACACTCTCACACCGTCCTCCCCGATCGGAGTGAGCGCCGACAACATATCACTCTCGCTTACCCACCAGTAGCCGGGACGTTCCGAAATGTCGCGAATCCCGGCCCGGATATTCCAGGGACGAACGTGCGTCTACCTGCCAAGCTTGCAGATTCGGGCGAACTCGTCGGGATCGAGGCTGGCGCCGCCGACCAGTGCGCCGTCGATGTCGGGCTGGTCGATGAGCTCTGCGATGTTCGCCGACTTGACGCTGCCGCCGTACTGGATTCGGACGCTCTCGGCAGCGTCGGAACCGACCATCCCTGCGATCGAGCCCCTGATCGCGGCACATACGTCCTGGGCGTCCTGCGACGTCGCGGTGCGTCCTGTACCGATCGCCCAGATCGGTTCGTAGGCAACGACGAGCGACGCGACCTTGTCCGCGTTCAACCCATCGAGCGCGGCAGTGATCTGGCCGACGACGCGTGATTCGGTCGCACCGGCCTCGCGTTCTTCGAGCGTCTCGCCGACGCACACGATGGGTGTCATGGAGTGCCGCTGCACTGCCGCGACCTTCCTATTGACAACATCGTCGGTCTCGCCGAAAAGCTGCCGGCGTTCGCTGTGGCCGACGATGACGTACTGCACGTTGAGCTTGGCGAGGAACACGGGCGACGTCTCGCCGGTGAACGCACCTTTGTCCTCCCAATGGCAGTTCTGCGCCCCGACGGCGAACAGCAGCTTGTCGGCGTCGATCACGGTCTGCACGCTGCGGATGTCGGTGAACGGCGGATGGATGCTGACATCGACCTGCTCGAGATCGTCCTTGCCCACCAGATACGACAGCTTCTGCACCGATTGGATGGCTTCGAAGTGGTTGTTGTTCATCTTCCAGTTCGCGGAGATCAGCGGCCTACGCATTCGGTGCCCCGCGCAGCGCTTCGAGACCGGGCAGGTCACCGAACTCCAACAACTCCAACGACGCGCCCCCACCGGTCGACACGTGATCCACTTCTTCCTCCAGCCGGAACTGTGCGAGCGCAGCAGCGCTGTCGCCGCCGCCGACCACCGTGAACGCCTTGGTGTCGGCCATCGCCTGAGCGACAGTTCGTGTACCCGCTTCGAACCGCGGATCCTCGAACATCCCCATCGGCCCGTTCCAGAACACGGTGCGGGCTTCCATGATCACGTCGCTGAAGGCCGCGGCCGTTCCCGGGCCGATGTCCAAGCCCTTCGCACCGTCGGGCAGATGGCTCCCGAACGTCGAGAAGTGCCCACCTGCGTCGACTCCGACAAGGTCCTCGGGGAGGTGGATCGCCTTTCCGCCCGCCGCAGAGTCGGCCAACAGCCGCCGACACGTCTCGACCTGGTCGGGTTCCCACAACGAATCGCCGATCTTGTTGCCCTGCGCCGCGAGGAACGTGAAGCACATCGCCCCACCGATCACCAGCTCGTCGACGATCTTCAGCAACGCGTCGACGACGCCGAGCTTGTCGCTGATCTTCGCGCCGCCGAGCACCGCGACGAACGGTCGCTTCGGGTCGTTACGCAAGCCGAGCAACACGTCGACCTCTTTCTGCAGCAACAAACCCATCGCCGATGGCAACGTGCGCGGTGGACCGACGATCGACGCGTGGGCGCGATGGCACGCGCCGAACGCGTCGTCGACATATGCATCCATACCTTCGATGAGCTTCGCAACGAACGCCGGATCGTTGCGCTCCTCACCGGGATCGAAGCGCAAGTTCTCCATCAGCTCGACGCCGGGAGCGACCTCGGCGAGTCGCTCGCGCACGGCATCCATCGAGTACTTCGGGTCGGGACGGCCCTTCGGTCGACCGAGGTGTGAGGCACAGACGACGTCGGCGCCGCGCGTCGTGAGCCATTCGATCGTCGGCAGCGCGGCGCGGATGCGGAAGTCGTCGGTGATCCGGCCACGGTCGAGCGGCACGTTGAAGTCGGTGCGCACCAGGACGCGCTTGCCGGCGACGTCGCCGAGATCGGCCAGCCTGGGCAGCTTGCCGGGCATCGGCTACTTCTTCTTGCTGCGCTTCGCCGCGGACTTGCCGCCCGCGTACACGGTGATGTCGACGAGGCGGTTGGAGTAGCCCCACTCGTTGTCGTACCAGGCGAGCACCTTGACCAACCCGCCGAGGCTGACGGTGAGCCCGGCGTCGAAGATCGCGCTGTGCGGATCGCCGA
>DASWRR010000416.1:0-3311 GCA_036403055.1 Ilumatobacteraceae bacterium
TGGGTTCCAATCCGCCGCCCGGCAACGCCCAGCGCGTCGCGGTGGGGAACTCGAAACGGACGAGAAGCACACGTGAATCGGGGTCGACTATCACCGCGCGCACCGCCTCACGGATGCGCAGGGCGCCGGCCGCGTCCGTCATTCGTCGGGCGTGTTGTTGAGACCGTCGTTGAAGATGCGATACATCTCGTACACGCTCTTGCAGGCCTCGCACAACGGCAGCTGCTTCGGGTCGCGCGACGGCACCCAGACATGACCACAGAGTGCCTCGATCGCAATTCCGTAGATGCGTGCCTCGAGCACCTTCGCAGCCGCACTCTCGCCCGGCTCCGTCTTGACGATGTGCGCCACGGCAGGCTCGGCGGTCTCGAGATCGCGATCAAGATCCGGAATCGTTTGGATCGGCGTCGTGGTCACTTCGCTCACGGCATCAGTCAATCATCCGTCCCGCAGCGTTGCCAGCTCGGCCTCGATGTTGGCGCGCGCCCGCCGATCGAACGTCTCGTGCATGTGGCTGGTTCGGTAGAGCCGGTCGCGGCCGAGGAACCGCACGAGGACGTCCCGTCGACCGATGCGCCACTGCTCGTCGCTGACGTGCGCGTACTCCGCACGCACGCCGTTGACGTATGCCTGGTACATCGCCGGGTCGGCGCCGAGGACCGCCAGGTCCGCGTCGAGCAACATCGCCACGTCGCCAGTGTCACTCCGCTGCGGGCCCTCACCGCCCTCGCCGCGCCCGACCGTCACTGCATCGTCGGCGACATGGCCTGCGGTCGCGATGATCAGTCCAGCAACCTTCTCGCACTCGTCTCGCGCCCACCCGATCTCGCCGAGGTCGTGTACTGCGAGGACGGCGCTCGCGCCCTCGTTGTCGTGGGCCGCGGGCTCGTAGATGGCGTCGTGGTACAACGCCGCGGCGATCACGGCCGGCGACGGAGCTGCTCCACCGGCGTGTGCGATGTCGCGAACGTGTCGCAGCACGAACATGACGTGGGTGGCCGTGTGGTAGTGGCGATGTGGCTCCGCGTAGCGGACGAGCACGTCGTCGATGTACCCATCGTGATGCGGCCCCGCGATGTGGCGCCACGCACTCCGGATCTGTGTCTCCGGTTGGGTCATCGGTTGGACGTTACGGCACAGTGTCGGCCGTGGCAGTGCTGATCGATGCGCCGATCTGGTGGTTCAAGGGGCGGCGCTGGTCGCACCTGGTCAGTGACGTGAGCTACGACGAGTTGCACGCGTTCGCCGACCGTTTCGGGATCCCTCCGCGGGGTTTTCACGGTGATCACTACGACGTTCCCGAGGAGCACTTCGAGGACATGGTCGCGGCCGGAGCGCTGTTGACTCCGAGTAGGGATCTGTTGCGACGGCTACGCGCCGCGGGGTTGCGGTTGACTCCCGCGGAGCGCAGAGCGCGCCGGTAGCAACGCCCCGGTCGCTGGTTCACCACCGCTCGGGCTCGCCGAACAGCTCCCGCGGGCAATTGACGCCCGATGGTCCGACGATGAACCACTCGATGAGCTCGATTCCGTGTGCATCGGCGATCTCGTTCGCCTCCATCCAACGGTCGAGGTCACCGGGCACCGTTGCCGTGGTGTTCGTCGCAACGTCGCCTGCCGGGAATTGGGCACAACGCGGACGCACAGTGGCGAGCACCACCGCGCTCAAGCCGGGCACACGCGATGCCGCCATCGCCATGCACTCGACGACGGTGAGCACAGAGTCGGGATCCTTTGTGCCGCTGACCACGATGATCGTGTTGCTGCAGCGGTGATCGTCGAGGAGGAAGGCGATGGTCTCGGGCTCGAGTGGACGGTGGATCGCCAACGACACGATGGCGATCGCGTCGACGGAGGAGCGAATGGGGTCGCCGGCGTGGGGTGGGTGGGAACGGGCAGTGGAGTGCGGCATGCGGAGGCTCCGATCGATGACAGCAGTGCGATGACGCTGTCGTGGATGCTCGGGGGAAGCCGCACGATCACAGTACGACGGGGGTGTCACGCGGAACCGCTGGCCTAGTGTTGCTGGATGGCCGACGTCACCATCTACCACAACCTTCATTGAAACTCTTCGGGCAATGCCGTGAGCATTGCGGACGAGCTGGGCGTCGAGTACGACACCGTCATGTACCTCAAAACGCCCCCCGACGAGGCGACACTGCGATCGATCATCGCCAAGTTGGAGGACCCCGTCACCGACCTGGTTCGCCGCGACAGCCTGTGGAAGAAGCTCGGTCTCACGGAGGACGACGTCCGCACCGAAGATCAGGTGGTCGCCGTCCTGCTGCGGCACAAGCAGCTGCTCCAACGCCCGATCATCGTGACGAAGCGAAAGGCGATCATCGGCCGGCCGAAGGATCGGGTTCGCGAGTTGCTCTCGAGTTAGCGGCGAACCCGGCGCCGGCGCCTGCCCCGGCCGGCAAGTGCTTGCAGCACGAGCAGCAACAAGATCGCCCCGGCCGCGGCGACGAGCAGTGATCGAACGCTGAACTCGTTGATGCCTTCACGACCGCTGGCGTGCATCAACGCGCCACCGATCAAGGCACCGAGCACACCGACAGCGACGGTGTACAGGCATCCGCTCCGGTCGTCGTGCACGATCCATCGAGCCACGAGCCCAGCGATCAGCCCGACCCCGATCCACGCCACGATGTTCATCGCCCGCAAGTGTACGGCCCGGCCGGTCGGGGTTCAGCTGAGACGTGAGATTGCCGAAGTGCATGCGTAGTCTCGGGGCATGGGCATCGGGCGCCGTCGCGACGCGCAGCGAGCGCGCCCGGGGAGCGGCTGGCCGATCCTGCGGGCGCTGTTGCGTCAGCAGCGCGCCGGCCTCGCGATGGGAACGATCATCGGACTTGCGTGGAGCGCCGGCAAGGTGGCGGTCCCGAAGCTGACTCGCCTCGCGATCGACAACGGCATCAACGGAAACGAGTCACTCCTTCGTTGGAGCGTGTTCATCGCGACGGCCGGCGTGCTCGCCGGTGTGTTCACAGCGCTGCGTCGCTGGTACGCGTTCCGTGAGAGTCGCAGTACCGAGATGGTCATCCGCGAACAGCTCTTCGAGCACATCCAGCGACTTCACATCGCCTACCACGACCGCACGCAGACGGGTCAGCTGATGAGCAGAGCGTCGAGCGACCTGCTCCAGATCCAAGCCTTCGTCGTGATGATTCCGATCACCGCGTCGAACCTCGCGATGGTCGCTGCCGTTGTCGTGCTGCTCGCCGTCTCACAGCCATGGCTTGCACTGATCGCACTGGCGCCGCTTCCGCTGTTGAACGTGCTGTCCGTCCGGTTCTCGCGTCGGATCCA
>DASWRR010000417.1:0-14703 GCA_036403055.1 Ilumatobacteraceae bacterium
GCGGACTCGCGGGCCCCCGGGTGCTCGAACACATCGTCGACACCGTTCTCAGCTTCGAAGGCGATCGCCATCACGCGCTGCGACTGCTCCGCGCCGTCAAGCACCGGTTCGGCTCGACGAACGAGCTCGGTGTCTTCGAGATGGTGGAGCGAGGCCTCGTCGGCGTGCCCGACGCCAGCAGTCTGTTCCTCACGGATCGCCGCACCGGAGTCGCCGGTTCTGCGGTCACGCCTACGCTCGAGGGGCATCGTCCGTTGTTGGTCGAGGTCCAGGCGTTGACCAACAAGATCACGTCCGGCGTGCCGCCGCGCCGCAGCGCCCAAGGCCTTGATCCCGGCCGTCTGGCGTTGCTCCTCGCCGTGCTCGAACGGCGGGCGAGATTGCCGATGGGTCAGCACGAGGTCTTCGCGTCGGCGGTCGGCGGCGTGCGGTTGACGGAACCCGGCAGCGACCTGCCGATGTGTCTCGCCATCGTCAGTGCACTGGCGGACGTGCCGTTGCCACCTGACCTGATCTCGTTCGGTGAGATCGGCCTGGCCGGCGAGCTCCGCCAGGTCGCTCATGCATCTCGTCGGCTGGCAGAGGCTGCCCGCCTCGGGTTCAGCCGGGCGATCGTCCCGGCCAACTCGGCGAACGGTGTCGATGGCATCTCACTCGTGCGGGTGGCGACGCTTGCAGAAGCGCTGTCGGTCGCGGGATTGGAGGGGGCTCACGCCAAGTAGAATCTGTCCATGTCGACGTCAGGCCCGCCCACCGACGCTCTCCACGAGGCGCTGGCGCTGGTCGCGCCAGGTACTCCGCTCCGTGACGGAATCGAACGCATCGTACGGGCGAAGACGGGTGCGCTGCTGATCCTCGGCGACGGACCGGACGTGTTGGCAATCTGCAGTGGCGGCTTCCTGCTGGACGCACCGTTCAGCCCGCAGCGCCTCAGTGAGCTGGCCAAGATGGACGGGGCGATCATCCTCGGTTCGTACGGTCAACGATTGGCTCGCGCCAACGTGCACCTCGTTCCCGATCCCACAGTCCCGACGACGGAGACCGGCACGCGGCACCGAACCGCGGAACGTGTCGCACGCTCGATCCCTGTTCCGGTGGTCAGCGTCAGTGAAGAGATGGGCGTGATCAGCGTGTACGCCGGGGGGATGCGCCACCAGCTGCAGGACATCGGCCGCCTGCTCGACCGGGCCAACCAGGCGTTGCAGACGCTCGAGCGCTACAAGGTCCGCCTCGACGACACGCTCACGAGCCTCACCGCACTCGAGCTCGAGGGAGTGGCAACGATCCGCGATGTCGCGTCGGTGGTGCAGCGCGGCGAGATGGTCCGGCGGATCTCCGCGGAGATCGAGACGATGATCGTCGAGCTCGGCGTCGACGCCCGCCTGCTCCGGCTGCAGGTCGACGAGGTCAACGGCGAGATCAACCACGAGCTCGAGCTGGTGCTCGCGGACTATCCGCGCATCGCGAACAACTGGGCAGGCCACGGTCTCGACGGCGATTCACCGGCGTCGCCGCGAGGTTTGCGTCTGCTGACACGGGTGCCGCGCATCACGCCGGTGCTCGCCAACGCGGTGGTCGATCACTTCGGCGACCTGGCGAGGCTGCAACGCGCCACTGCGGACGAGATCGCCGACGTCGACGGGATGGATGCTTCGCTCGCGATCGCCGTGAAGGAAACGCTCGACCGGATCACCGAGACGAGCATCCTCGACCAGTACGCGTGACCCCGCTGTTTCGATTCACGGACTCAACATCTAGTCGCGCTGTTCCCACAGCTCTATGCGGTTCCCTTCCGGGTCTTCGATCGAGGCGAACCGTCCCACGCCGGCTTGCTCTTCAACGTCTTTGACGATCTTTTGGTCATTGGACCGCAACTGATTCAAGAACCCGTCCAGGTCATCGACGCGGAAGTTGAGCATGAAGCTCTGCGACTCATCTCCGAAATAGTCGGTGTCCGCGGGAAACGGCGCGAAGACCGTCTGCCCTGGTTCTTGAACCCATTCCATGCCGTTGATGCCGAGATGCCTCTCGTACCACGCAGCGAGCAGCGCTGGATCTTTGGCCCGAAAGAACACACCGCCGATGCCGGTGACTTTCATGCTGTCCCTCCTAGTTGCTAGCTGCGCAACACCCGGTACCGGGTCTGGTTGACAACGATGTTGTCGCGAGCATCGGTCGGGTCGGTCACCGGTGTCACATCGGGCGTCGCCACCGCCGCCGGATCGTACTGCCAGGCGGCGACCCAGTCGATCTGGATGTTGCCGGCGGCCGTCGCCGGAGGAAGCGTCGAGGTCAGCGTCGTCTCCGTCTGGATCACCCAGTGCATCGGCGTCTTCGGGACTCGTTCCGTCACTCGGTCGATCGGCACACCGTCAAGCGCGAACGTGACGAGGTCGGGGCTCCACTCGATGACAGCGGTGTGCCAGCTGGACGAGTCGTACGGTTCGCTCGCCGACGCCTGATCGCTGCCGTGACGTGCCCCCTGGTGATGGACGAATCCGAACACGCTGTCCGACACCAGGTTCCGCTCCGGAAAGTCGATCTCACCGTCGCGTGGCCATCGGCGGCTGTCGGGCCACAACAGCCAAGCCACCTTGTAACCCTCGATCCGATCGGTCTTGAAACGGATCGCGTAGCGACCGTACATCTGCCCCTGTCGCGGCGTCCCTGGCACCTTCGGAAGGAGCGCGGCGACCATGAACACGCCGTTCTCGGCGTGGATGTACTCGTTCAGCACACCGTGGCTGACCGAGACGACCTTGTCGGGGCTGTAGGTGCCATGGCCGAAGGTGTCCTTCGTCGGTGCCTGGTAGGCATCCCACTTGTCGGCGACCTTCGCCGGAAACTTCCCGAGTCGAACGTTCGTGGTGAAGTCGTCGGTGAAGACCTGCCGCCAGCCGTCGAGATCGCCAACCGGCATCGTCTCACCGGAGGGATCTGCGGCACTCGCCGGTGGGCGACCGGTGTCACCCGCGGATGCCCGCCCACCACTGAGGCCGCCGAGGAGCGCGCTCGACACGACGACGACACTCACCAGTAACGGTGTCCGACGACGACTTCGTGTACGTAGCGGCGACATGATCGATCGTGATCCGAGTGGGGGAAGGTGCTGCGGGGTCAGCAACCCACGCATCAAAAACTACCCCACGCTCCTACCCGGATCTCCGCGCCTGGTCAGCTCACGTCGGGAGGTATCGGGCTGACTTTCCGTGACCCTCGACGGTGATCTCGCGGTCGTCGACGAGCTTGATGAGGTGCGATAGGACGCTGCGCCCCGCAGCCTTGTGCAGCTCGGGACGAACGTCCGCGTACATCTGCTCGACCATTCCTGGGATGGCGGACTGTCCGGATCGGACCGCCGCCAGCACCTGCGCCTCGCGTTCCAACCGATGCTCGAGGAAGGCAGCGAGAAAGGGCTGCGGATCAGTGACCGGCGCGCCGTGCGTCGGCCACAACGACGCGTCGTTGCGGGCGATCACCTTGCGCAGCGAATCGATGTAGTCGCGCATGTCACCATCCGGTGGCGACACGACCGTCGTGCTCCAACCCATCACGTGGTCGCCGGTGAACAGCGACCGTTCTTCCTCCAGCGCGTAGCACATGTGGTTCGACGTGTGTCCGGGCGTGTGCACCGCCCGCATCGTCCACCCTGTACCGGCGGCCGCGATGTCGCCGTCGGCCACCCGCACATCCGGGACGAAGCCGGTGTCAGTCGTCTCCTCCAGTGTCATTCCCGGCTCGAGCTCAGCGCCTTCGCCTTCGTCGTCATCGTCACTCGCGATGATCGCGTGCGGACCGAACGCAATCGTCGGGGCCCCGCTCGACTCGCGAAGCCACGCTGCCAAGGGCGAGTGATCGGAATGGCAATGCGTGATCAGTATCGCCGTGACTCGCTCGCCTTCGAGCGCGGCGGCCAACGCGTCGCGGTGCCCATCGAGGATCGGCCCGGGATCGATCACCGCGACGTCACCGCTTCCGATGATGTAGGTGCCGGTTCCGAAGTACGTGAACTTCGACGGGTTCTCGGCGATGACCCGCCGCACCAACGGCGACACCCGCACGGCAGCGCCGTACCGAGGCGCATCGAGGGTGACGAACGGAATCGAGCTCATCGGGCCACCTTACGGTGCGATCGCCGTGACCTCTCCCACGTGCGAACCGTGACCGAGGATCCATTGGCGCACCATCGGCTCGACGACCGACGTGTCGATGCCGAGGGCCCGCAACGCGGCGACCATCACAGGCGGCCGCGCCCGATTCGCTCCGTCAGCGATCTTCAGCGCGACCGCGCGACCGTCGGGCAGTGCCGCCGCGAACACCCCGTCCGCGCCGTCCTTCGCCATCAACCCGCGGACGTTGCGCATGAAGTGCGTCACGTCGCGATCGTGACCACCGACCATCTCCGGATGCGTCGTCATCGCCCGGTACACCGCATCGCCGGGCTGGCCCGCAGCACCGGTCGCGATCGACCGGAACCCGCGCGCCAGCGCGACAAGCGAGATCACGTGAGCCGGTGAGCCACAACCGTCCACGCCGATGTGCGCGTGCTCCTCGCCAGTGATCTCGTCGATCGTCGCAGTGATGCGCTGTTGTAGCGGATGATCGTGCGAGAGGTACGAAGCGTCGACCGGCCACCGGTTGATCGCACTGGTCAACAACATGCCACTGTGCTTGCCGCTGCAGTTCATCTGCAACGGAGTTGGGCCGCCGCCGGCACGCAGGACCGCTCCCGCTGATTCCTCATCGAGCGGGAGGTCGGCGGTGTTCGCCAGCATCGTCTCGTCCAGGTCCGCGAGCGCGAGGATCCGGCGCGCCGCCGCGAGGTGAACGGGGGTCCCATCGTGGCTCGCGCACACGAGCGCCAGGAGCTCGTCGGGGAGGTCCAGGCCGGCTCGGACCATCGCCAGTGCCTGCATCGGCTTGTTCGACGAACGCGGATAGATGGAGCTTGCAGGGTCGCCGACTGCAAACGCGATGTCACCGTTCGACGCCAATCCGACAACGGCACCGAAGTGGACGGACTCGTCGAACCCGCTGCGACGTGTGATCGCGACCGGTGCGAACGACTCAGGTGTCGGCATCGACGATGTCGGGCTCGACCCGTTTCCTGCGCGATCTTCGAACGAGATGCTTGCCGGGTTGCATGTTCGTGAGATGACTCTCGACGACCTCGTGGCGTTCGCCGAAGTTGCTGATCACCGCTTGAGCCATCGCCGCCGCGGGGATCGCGAGCACAGCGCCGACGGCTCCGAGCACGGCACCGCCCGCGATGGCTGAACCGAACGCGATCGCAGGGTGAAGATCCATCGTGCGCGCCGTGATGCGCGGCAGCAGGAAGTAGTTCTCGACCTGCTGATAGAGGATGACGAAGATCAGGATCGCGAGCGCCTTCGGTGGCGAGTCGACGAACTGCACCAGCACCGGCAACGCGCCCGCGATGTAGGTACCGACGACCGGCAGGAACTGGCTGATCAAACCGACCCACAGCGCCATCGCGACCGGAGCCTGAATGCCGATTGCCTGGAACAGCACCCAGTGGAAGAACGCCGACAACCCCGCGAGCAGCGCACGTGAATAGATGTAGCCGCCGGTCTTGTCGATCGCGAGCTCCCATCCCGAGAGGACTCGCCGCTGTCGATCCGGACGCAACCTGCTGCAGAGCGCGCGACGCATCTTCGGTCCGTCAGCCACGAGATAGAAGGTGAACAGCAGCACCGACAAACCCTTGACCAACACACCGAGCGCCGTCACCGAGAGATCGACGACCTTGCCCTGCTGGCTGCGGATGAACTTCTGGACCGCGCCGTTCTGATCGTTGATCGACGCGATGACTCGTGAGGCGTTGATGTGCGTGTCGAAGTTGTTGTTGATGAAGTTGACCGTCCGGTTGACGTACTTCTCCGAGTCGCCGAGCAGCGTTGCGATCTGCTGACCGACGAGCGTGCCGATCGCGATGATGAAGATGACGAAACCGAGGAAGACGCCGATCAGGATCACCGCGGTCGCTGTCCCGCGGCGCCAACCACGCGACGCGAGTCGGTTCACCCCTGGTTCGATCGCCAACGACAGGAAGAGCGAGACCAGCAGGAGGATGAAGAGCGCCGACAGGCTCGTCCACACCGAACGGGTGACGATGGCAAGGATGTAACCGAGCCAGAAGACGGCGGCTGCCTTCCACGCCCAACGCGGCATGTGCTCTGGCGCAGACCACGGTTGGGATTCCGACATCACTGGCGAGCGTAGTGACCAACCGCATGATGAAGGGTGGAGGCCATGTCTCCTCGAGGCAACACGTCGACTCTGTCGAGGCCAAGCCAATGTGCCATGGCGATGAGCTCGGGCGCCAGATCATCAGCCACTTCCTCGATCGGAACACCCGGCTCGGCATATGACCCTTGGACCAACAGCGCCCCACCTTGCCGGTCGGACTTCATGTCGAGGCGCCCGACCAACGAATCTCCCCACAGGATCGGCAGCACGTAGTAGCCGTACGTCCGCTTCGGCTGCGGCGTGTAGATCTCGATCCGATAGTGGAAACCGAACAGGCGCATCGCCCGATCGCGATTCCAGACGATCGGATCGAACGGACTCAGCAATGCGCATGCGTTGATGCGTCGCGGCACTCGCGCGTCCTTGTGCACGTATGCCGGGTTGGGCCATCCCTCGACGTCGACGACGCGCAGCACACCATCCTCGACGAGGTCGCCGATCAACGGCTTGCACTGTTGGAGGCTCTGTCGGTGGTAGTCCGCGAGGTCGGAGAGCGTGCCGATTCCGTGGTGTCGCGCAGCGAGCTCGAGGAGCTGCTTGCGTGCATCTATCTCCGGCACATCGGGCCGGGACAGCACCTCCGCTGGGATCACCCGTTCCGTTAGATCGTAGATGCGGGCGAAGTCAGCTGGGCGCCGAGTGACGCTGACGCGTCCCTTCCAGAAGAGGTGCTCCAGCGCGACCTTGGCATCGTCCCAATCCCACCACTGGCCCTTCTTGCCGATGCGTTCCGAGAGATCGCCGGCAACGACGGGACCGTCCGCTTCGATGCGTCGATACACGTCCTCGATGTACTCGGGACGGCGTTCGTTCAGCGTGAACCAGCGTGCCCACTTGTGATCGCGCTGCATCCTCCAGCGGTGGAGCTGGTGATGGTTCATGTCGACGTGCGACGCCTCGTGAACCCAGTACTCGAACAGCTCGCCGGCCTTCGTCGCATCGTGGATCATGCTCCGCGGATGCGGTCCGAGCCGGGCGAACAACGGCAGTTCCTGGCTGCGCACGAGCACGTTGACCGAGTCGATCTGGATCAGCCCCATCCGGTCGAGCACGCGCCGGAAGTGACGCCGATCCACTCTGCCCGTCGGACGCGCGTCGGCGAAGCCCTGCGCACCGAGAGCGATGCGGCGCGCCGTCGCGATCGAGACCTTCTCGACGGCCACCCGTCAGTCGGCGACGGTGATCGTGACGGAGTTGATCACGACCTCGTCACGGGGCCGATCACTCCTGTCGGTCGCGACCTTCTGCATTGCGTCGACGATGTCGAGACCCTTCACGACCTGACCGAAGTGGTTGTACTGCGGAGGCAGGTTGACACCGCTCGGCCCGCTGATCAAGAAGAACTGACTGCCGTTGGTGTTCGGTCCGGCGTTGGCCATCGCCATCGAACCGATCTGGTACTTCTGCTTCACCGGCTCGTCGTCGAATCGATACCCGGGACCGCCACGACCGGTCCCTGTCGGGTCGCCACCCTGGCACATGAAGCCGTTGATGATGCGGTGGAACACGACGCCGTCGTAGTAGTGGTGCGCCGCGAGGAACACGAAGTTGTTGACGGTCTTTGGCGCGTTGATGGCATCGAGCGCGATCACCAAGGTGCCCATGCTCGTGTCCATCGTCGCGGTGTATCGCTTGCTCGGGTCGATGCCCATGTCGGGGGCCGAGTCGAACTGCTGCTGTCGCGGCGCGGAACCGTCGAGGGCGGGGAAGGGGGTAGCCATGGGTCGACACGCTATCCGGGCCGTCTAGTGTCCGCCCCCAGTGAAACGATGGGGACTGGCGGTCGCTGCGGCTGCTTTCGCGACCCCGTTGTCGTTGGCAGTGCCGGCCGCCGCGGACGGCCAACCCGTCGGCGGATTCGGTGTCGCGGGAGTCGTGATCGACAGCAGTTTCAGCGGTGGCAACAACGTCGTACCGCAACAGGTCGTCGAGTTGCGCGACGGTTCGTTCATCGTCAGCGGGCTGTTGGTCCCGAACGGTCAGCAGATCGCGCAACAGTTCGTCGCCCGATACTCGGCGACCGGAACGCTTGACCGGTCGTTCGACGGCGATGGCGTCATCATCCCGTCACCAGGGATCGGCGACCTCACGCCGCTGCCCGACGGCCGGGTGATGGTGACGGCATCAAGTGCCGTTGGCGGCCTGGCGATCTTGAACCTGGACGGCTCCATCACACCGCTTCCGTTGCGTCTCCTGCCCTGGCAGTTGATCGCCCGATCGGACGGCGCGACCTACGCGTTGGGTGACGCGACACGCGGTGACCACGTCGTGACGGTCGTCCGGCCCGACGGCGCAATCGACGCGAGGTACGACGGCAACATCGGACCGCTGCTTCCTACGGGTTCGCACATGGGCGTGAGCAACGTCGCGTTCTCGCCGCCGAACGGCACCGTCCTCTCCGACGGCAGGTTGGTGGTCGGCTTCGCGTTCACCGCACCTCAACCGGCGCAGCCCTCGTGCGGGATCGTCGCGTTCGATCCCGACGGGCGCCCCGACCTGACGTTCGGCTCGAACGGATTGTTGTCGCTTCCACAGACCGTGTGCCTGGTGAGTCACGTCGTCGACGACACGATTCGTGTCGTGGGTGATGTCGGCGATCCCGTCGTCACCGTGTCGCGCGATGGCGTGCGCCTCGGGCCGGCAACCGCGCCGTTCGATGCCCGCGACCTGTTGCTCGAGGGAACCGGCGCGATGTACTCCCAGACCGGGTCGAACAAGATCACCCGCTTCGACCGCCTCGGACATCCCGACACGACGTTCGGAACGAACGGCGTCGCCACGCTGCCGGGAATGACGATCGACGGATTCTCCTTGCTCGAATCCGGCGACGTGGTCGCGTGGGGCAACGCCGCTGGCAACACCACAGCGCTCGCGCTCGGAAGGATCCATGGCTCGTTCGGTACGGCACTCCAACCGCCTGCCGTTCGCACGACGAAGTTCGTGCCGATGGCCCCGGCACGGATCCTCGACACTCGTTCAGGTCTCGGCGCGCCCCGCGGAATCGTCGCGCCCGGTGGTCATGTCGATGTGCAGATCGCCGGCGTCGCCGGTGTGCCGCCGTCGGGGATCGCTGCAGTCGTGTTGAACGTGACCGCGACGGAAGGCGTGAACGCCGGCTACGTGTCTGCCTACCCATCGGCGACGAGGCAGCCATCCGTGTCGAGTCTCAACCTCGAGGCGCCGGGTCAGACCGTCGCGAACCTCGTGACCGTGAAAGTCGGCGTCGACGGGAAGGTCACGTTGTTCACGTCGGGCGGCGGTCACCTGATCGCCGACATCACGGGTTACTACACACCGGCGACATCGTCGACGGACGGCCGCCTACGAACTGCGGCGCCCGAACGTGTCCTCGACACCCGCAGTGGCCTGGGCGGCCCCCTCGGCTCCGTGGCAGTGGGTGGTCACGTCGATCTTCGCGTGACGGGCGCTGGATCAGTGCCTGGATCGGGCGTTGCTGCGGTGGTGCTCAACGTGACCGCCGATCAGGCGGCCGCCGACGGCTTCGTGACGGTCTGGCCGACCGGCGCAGACAGGCCGGTCGTCTCGAACCTGAACCTCGTCGCCGGTGAAACGCGAGCGAACCTCGTGGTCGTGCGCGTCGGCGTCGGTGGACAGGTTTCGCTGTACACGTCGGGCGGCGCCGACTTGATCGCCGATGTCGCGGGTTGGTTCACGGACTCGACAGCTCCACTCGGAACCGCGGGGCTGTTCGTGCCGATGACGCCGACACGGATCTTCGACTCGCGCCAGGAGACCGCGCCACCGACGAAGCCAGCCAGTTCGCTGACACGCCGGATCGGATCGACAGCGACGGTCCCACCAGGCGCCGCGGCAGTCGCATCGAACGTCACCGTGACGCAGTCCGCGGGACCAGGATTCGTCACCGCATGGCCGGCCGGGACGACGCGTCCAGAGGTGTCGAACCTGAACACCGTTCGCGGCGGTCAAACCATCGCCAACGCGGTCGTCGCGCCGCTCGGCGCTGAGGACGTTGCCCTCTTCACGCAGTCCGGCGCGCACCTCATCGTCGACATCGACGGCTGGTACACGCGCGGCTGACACCGTCGGTCCTACCCGTTGCGCGAGTTGTAGTCGGCGATGAGCGCGTCGGCCTGCGCGGCCGCGTTCGTCAGCGTCGCGGCGACGTCAGCACCGCCGAATATCGCGGCAACACCTTGCGCTGTCACGGTCCGTACCTCGCGCAGCGGGCCGACGATCGGTCCGAGCGACGTGGGCGCGTCGGGCGACGACGACAACTGGTCGTACGGAACCTTGAAACGCGGATCGGTCGCATACGTGGTCTGCAACGGATCGACCGTCAGCGCGTCGGCTCGCACCGGCACATAGCCCGTCGCCGACGACCATTCGCTCTGCTGCTGCGCCTCGGTGAGGTACTTGATGAAGTCCCACGACGCCGCAGTGCGCACATCGTCGCCGGAGTCGACGACGTACAGCGCAGCGCCACCGACGAGCGCGCCAGGTTTGCCGTCGGGCCCGGGCATCGGTCCGATGCCGAGATCGTCGTTCGTGATCTGCGGGAACTGACCGCTGTTGAGGACGGCGAGGACGCCACCGATCGCGGCGGACGTCGCGATGGTCATCGCGGCCGGCTCGGCGTTGTCGGCCAGCTTCAAGAGGTTGTCGAGCCCCCCGGCGTTGTCGCCGACGTCGAACGCGAGACCGTCGGTGATCATCGATTGCATGAACCCGAGCAGCGAGCGGCCCGTCGGGTTGTCGTAGAGCACCTTCGTGGCCCTCGCCGCGCGGCCGTTCTGGTTGTCCGCGTAGAACTGGCCGGCTTTGGCGAACCACTGCTCGATGTACCAGCCGCCTCCGCTGTCGAATCCGGAGTCGAGCGAGAGCCCGTACTTGGCCGCGCCGGACGAGACGATCGCCTGGCTGTCGGCGCGCAGTTCCTCGAGCGACACCGGCGGCTTGTCGGGATCGAGACCCGCCGCCGCGAACATCTTCTTGTTGTAGAACAGCACGGGGTTCGAGATGTTGAACGGCATTGCCCACCGCACGCCCTGCGTCGCCCACGCGTCGAGGACGGTCGGCAGGAACGGGCTGGTGTCGAAGCCACTGTCCTTGATGCACGCGTCGACGGGCACGACTGATCCAGAGTCGACCATCGTCTGCACCATGTACTCGGGCATCTGCACGAGATCGGGCCTGCTCTGTTGTCCGGACTGCAGGTACTTGTCGATCGTCTGCTCGTAGCTCCCTTGGATCAACGTCACTCGAACCTTCGGCTGGCTCGCGTTGTACGCGTCGGTCAACTTCTGCAACTCGTCGGCGAGGGGGCCGTTCATGCCGTGCCAGAACGTCAGTTGAACCGGACCTGTTGCGTTCGCGAGCGCCGCGGTAGGGCAGTTCGGCAGCGTGTCGAGGAGTGCTGCCGTCGTGGTCGGGGCAATGCTGGTCTGGACCGGTGGCAGCGTCTCGCCGACCGGCAGGGTCTCGCCGGGCGCGAGCGTGGCCGGCACAGGCGCAGGCAGCGTTGCAACCGTCGGCTGCCTTCCCGCGCTGATGATGGAATTGCCGGAGCCGCACGACGCGGCGACCAGCGCCGCCACCGTCAGCACGGCGACACGCTTCATCCTTTCACTGCTCCGGCGGTGAGCCCGCGGACCAGTTGACGTTGGAACGCGATCAGCACGACGAAGATCGGCAACGACGCGATGACGGTGCCCGCAGTGATGAGGTTCAGCTTGTCGATGTCGCCGATCTTCAATCGTTCCAACCCGATCTGGATCGTGCGGTGCGCGTCATCAGTCGTGATCGCTTGCGGCCACAGGTACTGGTTCCACGTCCCGAGGAACGTGAACAACGCCAACGCGCCGAGCGTCGGTCGGCACAGCGGCGCGGCGACTTCCCACAGGAACCGGAAGTGCCCGACACCGTCGAGCGCTGCCGCCTCGCGCAGATCCTTCGGCACCGTGAGGAACACCTGCCGAACGAGGAACGTACCGAACGTCGTCGCCAGCAGCGGCACGATCAGACCCTGGTAGCTGTTGATCCAGCCGAGCGAATCGATGGTCCGTTGGTTGACGACGACGGTGAGCTCGGCAGGAACGAGCAGCGTGGCGAGGAAGAAGGCGAACGTCGGACCCTTGCCGGGAAACTCGAGGAACGCGAACGCATACGCGGCGAGGAGGCTGGTGACGATGACGCCAAGCGTCACCGTGACCGCGACGATGATGCTGTTGAGCATCAGCCTGCCGAGGTCGCCGATGCGCCACGCCGTCCGCAACGTGTCCAGCGTCAGATCGATCGGCAGCAACGACCTCGGATGGTCGATCGCGTTCGGACCGCTCTTCAGCGCCTGCATCAGCGTTGCGTAGATAGGGAACAGAACGAGGACCGCGACGAGCACCAACAAGGCGTAACGCCCGGCCTTGCGGGCGCCGCGCACGAGATCCGTTGGAGCTGGGCTCGTCGTGCCACTCGGTCCGCCGCTAAGCGCCATAGTGAACCCGCTTGTCCAACCCGCGGAACTGCACCAACGCAAGCACGAGCAAGACGAAGAAGAGCAGCACCGCCGCGGTGGACTTCAGCCCGATGTCGTTCTTGATCAACGAGGTCTGGCCGTAGATGAGGTACGCCACCGACTCGGTCGGGCGCTGCGGATTCGGTCCGCCTTGCGTCAACAGGGCAACCTCCGCGTACGCCTGGAACGCGCGCGTGGTGAGCACGACCGTGGTGAACACGATCGTCGGCCCCAGCATCGGCAACGTCACGTTCGTGAACCGCATCCAACCGCCCGCGCCATCGACGAACGCACTCTCGTACAGCTCTCGCGGTATCCCTTGCAGTGAAGCGGTCATCACGATGAACGTGAACCCGAGGCTCGCCCAGATGCTGCTGACCGCCAAAGCCGGCAGCGCCGTCGACGGGTCCTGGAGGAGACCGGGCTGCTTCAGCGCCGGGATGAGTCCGTGGAACAGGTCCGGCAGCACACCGACCTGCGGTTGCAGCAGTACGAACCAGACGAGGCTCGCGACCGCGACACTCGTGGCAACCGTCGACGAGAAGACCGTCCGGAAGAACCCCATTCCACGGATCTGCTTGTCGGCGAGGACGGCGAGACCGATCCCGAGTGCCAGACCGACGGGCACGGTCATCAGCGCCAGCCGCGCGGTGTTGGCCAACGCGTGCTGGAACTCGTTGCTGCGCAAGACGTCGATGTACTGACCCCAACCGCCCTCGCGGCAACGCTTGCCGGTCGCATCGCAGCGCAGATGACCGAGCTGGACAGCGCGCACCAACGGGTACACGACGAAGACGCCGAGGATCACTGCTGATGGTGCGAGCATCCCGACGGCGACCGGGAAGTCCCGCCACCGTCTGCGCCGCGTCATCCGTCGATCCTCCGCTCGGTGACAGGGTCGAAACGATGGCGATGACTCTCCGTGGCGTCGACACGGATCTGCGCGCCGAGGTCGGGAACATTCGCCTCAGCACCCTGTCGAACGACGATGCGCGTGCCCCCCGCTTCGCCGATCAGCAACGTCTCGTGGCCGAGTTGCTCCACCATCCGTACCGTCATCGCCAACCCACCGCCGTTCGACGAGATCTCGAGATGTTCAGGGCGCACGCCGACGAGCACGTCGCTGCGTTCGAAGAGTCCGGCCGGCATGACGTTCATCGGTGGCGTTCCGATGAACGTCGCGACGAAGACGGTCTCCGGACGCGCGTACACCTGTTGCGGCGTTCCGATCTGTTGCAGCTGACCGCGGTTCATCACCGCGACCCGCGTCCCCATCGTCATCGCCTCGACCTGGTCGTGAGTGACGTAGAGAATTGTCGCATCAAGTCGACGGTGGAGGTCGACGAGCTCCGCTCGCGTCTCGCCGCGCAGCTTGGCATCCAAGTTCGACAACGGCTCGTCCATGCAGAAGACCGCGGGTTGCCGCACGATCGCGCGGGCGAGCGCGACACGCTGACGCTGGCCGCCGCTGAGCTGTCCGGGCTTGCGCCCCATGTACTCGCCGAGGCCGAGCGAGTCGGCCGCGGTGTTCGCTTTCGTCGCGCGCATCGGCTTCGATTCGCCGCGCACCTTCAAGGGGAACTCGATGTTGGCGCGCACCGTCTTGTGCGGGTAGAGCGCGTAGCTCTGGAAGACCATCGCGACGTCGCGATCGCGCGGAGGTAACTTGGTAACATCGCGGCCCGCGAGGCGAATGGTGCCTTCGTCGATCGTCTCGAGGCCCGCGAGCGATCGAAGGAGCGTGCTCTTACCGCAGCCGCTCGAGCCGACGAGCACCGCGAAGCCGCCTTCGGGCACGACGAGATCGACGCCACGGAGGACGTGCGTCTTGCCGAACGATTTGTGAACGCCGCGGGCTTCGCAGCGGAGCTTCTTCTCCACGCGGGGAGCAGTCTCCTCCGCCTCCGATAGGCTCGTCGAACGCTCTTTTCGTTGCTCGGCGG
>DASWRR010000418.1:0-13658 GCA_036403055.1 Ilumatobacteraceae bacterium
CTTCTCTCCGCGTCGTTCTGCATCTGCATCGGCGTGCGATGAAAGTTGTATCCGAGCAGTTCGACGACGACGTTGGTGCCCGGAAAGCGGCAGTCCACACGGATGAGGCGCGACTTGCGCACCCCGACAACGGCCTGCGCCTGCGGTCGCGGGAGACCAGCCTCGGCAAGCAGGACGAGGAAGCGGCGTTCGAGCCACGAATGGCCGCCGCGCGTGATCTCGTGGCCTTCGAGCACCGCGACCAGTTCGGCCAGGCCCGCTCGTCCGCGACAGCGCAACTCGACGATCCGCCGATGAAGGAAGTCCTCACTGGTGAGACGGTCGCGCAAGGCACTGTCGATAGCGATCGCCAACCGTTCGCGAGTCTCGAATGCGGCGAGGTCGATGATGGTGCGCGTAGCAGACATCGTCGGAACCCCGTCGACCTGCGTCGTGTCGAGCCGGCTGATGTCGCGGCCGCGGTGCACCACGTGTCCGATCCGGTTGACCGATCGTTCCCTCGGCACGACGATGTCGAACGGGCGCGAGAGCGGGTACCCGTCGAAACCGTGCAACGCCGCGGCTGTTCGGCCGTACGCCCAGCACGAGTCGCCGACCGAGTCGATCAGCTCGCGCAGTTCCAGGAGATGGCGGGCGTAGGGAAGAGGGCTGTTACCCCGACTGCGGATGCCGCTCAGGTCTCGGCTTCGAAGCGGCACGTCGTGCCGCTGACCATCTGCTGTCGCCGTTCGGCGACGGACACTGGTCACTTGCGGGATTCAATCCGCGCGGACGCTCAACACCAACTTTGGCGGAATCGGACAGCCCCGGAACCGTACGTGTGGTTCTGGGGCTGCCCAGTTCGACGAATTGGCCGGCAGACGGCGGAAGGCGCTGGCGCTGGCGGGGGGCGGGTGCTAGGCGCTGACCTTCTTGTTGGCCTTGCGGCGCTCTTCCAGGGGGAGATGGCGCTTGCGGATGCGGATGGCCTTCGGGGTCACCTCGACGAGCTCGTCCTCGACGATCCATTCGATCGCCGTCTCGAGCGTGTGGATCTTCGGGTTCGGCAGCTTGACGGCGTCGTCGTGGCTGTGCGTGCGGATGTTGTTCTTCTCCTTGGGACGCACGGCATTGACGACCATCTCGTCGTCGCGAGCACACTCGCCGACGACCATCCCCTCGTACACCTGCTCGCCAGGGTTCACGAAGAACTGTCCGCTGAGCTGCAACTTGTCGAGCGCGTAGCCGGTCGTCTGGCCGACGCGGTCGGACACCATGGCGCCGCCGCGGGACTCCGGCATCTCGCCGGCCCACGGCATCCACCCCATGTGGTGCTGATGGAGGAGCGCCGTACCGCGCGTGGCCGTCATCAGCAACGAACGGAAGCCGATCAGGCCGCGGCTCGGGCACTCGAAGGTGATGATCGTGCGACCGGCGTCGCCGGTGCGCAGGTCGGTGATCCGGCCCTTGCGCGGCGCGAGCTCTTGGGTGACGGTGCCGACGTGCTCGTCGGGGACGTCGCAGACGCCGCGCTCCTGTGGCTCGAACCGCTTGCCGTTGACTTCTTTGGTGATGACCTCGGGCCGGCTGACCTGCAGCTCGTAGCCCTCGCGGCGCATCGATTCGATGAGCACGGCCAGCTGCAGCTCGCCACGTCCGGCGACCTCGATGACATCGGGTGAGCCGGTCTCGAACAGCTTGATCGAGACGTTGCCGAGCAGCTCCTTGTTGAGCCGATCGACCAGGTGCCGGCTCGTGACGTACTTGCCATCGCGTCCGGCAAACGGGGAGGTGTTGACGCCGAACGTCATGCGCAGCACTGGCTCGTCGACCGTCAGTCGGGTGAGGGCGATCGGTGTTTCCGACGAGGCGATCGTGTCGCCGATCTCCACCTCGGGGAAGCCGGCGACGACGAACAGGTCGCCGGCCGACAGCTCGTCGACCTCGTTGCGGCTGACGCCTTGAAAGGCCATCAGCTGAGTGAGCCGGCGCTTCAACGGCGGTTGGCCCTCCGAGAACTCCTCCTCGAGCAGCGCGACGGTCTCGCCGCGACGCATGACGCCGTTGACGACACGCCCGATCGCGAGGCGACCGAGATATTCGCTGGCGTCCAGCGTTGTGACCATCGCCTGCAACGGCGCGGCCGGATCGCCCGCCGGCGCCGGAATCGCCTGGATGATCGTGTCGAGCAGCGGCGCGAGGTCGGCGTCGTCACCGGGCATGCCGATGCCACGGATGGCCTTGCCTTCGCGTGCAACCGCGGAGATGATCTCGAAGTCGATGTGGTGGTCGCCGGCATCGAGGTCGATGAACAACTGGTAGATCTCGTCGAGCACCTCCTCGGCGCGGGCATCGCCGCGGTCGACCTTGTTGATGATCACGATCGCCGGCAGGTCGAGCGCGAGCGCCTTCTGCAGCACGTAGCGCGTCTGGGGAAGCGGTCCTTCGGCGGCGTCGACCAGCAGCAGCACACCGTCGACCATCGTCAACGCCCGCTCGACCTCGCCACCGAAGTCGGCGTGGCCCGGCGTGTCGACGAGATTGATCTTGACGCCCTTCCAGGTGATCGAAGCCGCCTTGGCCAAGATCGTGATGCCCCGCTCGCGCTCCTGGTCGTTGGAGTCCAAGACCCGATCGACCACGGCTTGGTGGGCCGCGAAGGTACCGGTGGCGCGCAGCAGCGCATCGACGAGTGTGGTTTTGCCGTGATCGACATGGGCGACCAGAGCGACGTTACGAAGAGATGTAGACATGACCAATCAGGGGGGTGTTGAGGCGGACAATGCCAGCTGCCTGAGGTTCAGTCTTCGGACTCGTCTTCTTCATCGTCATCGAACGTGACGCCGTATTTCTCCGCGAGCGCGGCGTATTCGTCGTCTTGCGTCGGTTGACGATGATCGTTGCTCCCGAATCCCAGATCGAACGCACTGGGACCGGCTTGTTTCAGCTTTCGCGCTTCTTCGAAGCGGCGATGACGACCCTTCTTCACGGTAGGGCTCCCGAACCTAGAGAGTTGACATTGGATGCCACTCTACCCGGTTGCCGTACCAACGTGCGGCATCCCCGCAGGTAGCGGGCGTCACGCTCCCCGCTCGCGGTGGCATGGTGGCCGCGATCGGTCGTAATACCACGGTGTTCGACCAAAAAGGGTCGCCGACGACCAGCGCTCAGACCTCGTTCGCAACGGCGACGACGTCGATCAGCCGGAGTCCGCCTCGCCCGTCGAACGTCAGCCCGGCGCGGCCTTGGACCAGCCGTTGTACCCCGTCGCCGACGAGCTCGGCGCGCCATCCGGTCAGCAGACGGGCGTCGCTGTCGCCGCGCAGCAGTGCAACGAGGTCGGCCCGGGTCGCGAGCAGCGTGGTGTCCACGCGCTGCTTGCGGGCCAGATCGGCGATCCACGCGGAGACGAGCGCGACCGCGGGCCGCAGTTGGCGGTCGAGGTCCTCGCCATCGGGCGCCGGCAGGTCGATGTCCGTCCGTTGGCCGTCGGCGACCGCATCGAGGATCTCCTTGCCCAAGTTCCCCTTGCTGTGCCGCTCTTCGACACCGCGGGCCTGCACCAGGTCGTGCGCCGTCTTCGGCTGACGCTGCGCAATGCCGAGGATGGCGAGGTCAGGAAGGATCTGGCGGACGGGGACGTCGACGGACATCGCTCGGCGCTCGCGCCACTCGCACAATGCCCGGGCAACACCGCGAGCCTTCGGTTTCAGCATCCGCACGTCCTTGATGCGCAGCCACGCCTGGCTCGGGTCTGTTCCCGACGTCGGGCGCCGGCGGAGCTCCTCACACGCCTCCGCGACCCATTGCGAACGCCCGAGCTCGGCAAGCTGCTTGTCGAGCTGGTCCTGCAATGCGAGAAGGTGGTCGACGTCGGCCGCCGCATAGAGCAGTTGTTCCGTCGTCAGCGGTCGGCGCAACCAGTCCGTCAGCCGGTCACCTTTTGCGGCGGACACCTTCAGCTCGGCCATCAGCAGCGACACGAGTGACGGAGTGCTGTAACCCAGAAACCCGGCCGCCAGCTGCGTGTCGTACATGTGTGCGGGCACGGCCCCGCACGCATGCGTCAGCACGTCGAGATCTTGCTGAGCCGCGTGCAGGACCGCGACGGTGTCACTGGCGAACAGCCTGCGCAGCGCAGACAGGTCAACCGCCAGCGGGTCGACCAACATCGTCTCGTCGGCTGTCGCGAACTGCATGAGCGCGAGCTTGGGGAAGTACGTCCGTTCCCGATGGAACTCGGTGTCGAGGGCGTACCGCGGTTGTTCGATCAGGCGGTCGATGAGCGCGTCGAACTCCGACTGCGTGTCGACCCAGCTATATGTCACGCAGGCTGATCCCCGGCAACCGTGCCGCGGCCGCTGATGACCCACGCCATGGTGCCGCCTTCGACGTTGGCCGCGTCGAGCCCCTGGTCGACGAGGAACTCGCAGGCGCGGTAGCTGCGCGCCCCGGTCTTGCAGATGACGTAGGTCGTTGCGTCGGCACTGAACTGGTCGAGCGCGGATGGCACCGACGACAGAGGGACGAGCACTGCGCCGGGTACGTGCCCCGCCGTGTACTCATCGGGCTCACGAACATCGACGAGTTTGGCACCGGCGCGCAGCGCAGCTTCGAGCTCGTCGACGGACACTTCCGAAACAGACATGATCGGAGAGGTTAGCCACGATCCCCCGGACCGTCTGCTCCATCCGCCCAACCGTCGGCGGCTTCGTGGAGGTCGGCCGGTGAGTTGACGTTTCGCAGTTGACCGGGATCGGCGGCGACCCATGCGACATCGCAATGCTCGAGTGCGCGATGCACGGCGCGCTCCCCTGCGTCGAACTGCGTGCGCAGCAGCGCCGCTCCACGGCTCGACCAGACGCCACACAGCGGCTCGGGTTTCCCCGTGTGCGCGATCGCGGCGTCGTGATCGCCCAACGCCTCGACGAGCGATCTGATGGTGTCCGCTCGAAGGCGCGGCAGGTCGCATGCGACGACGAGCACCGGCGACCCGAGCTCGGCTGCGGTCAGGATCCCGCCGAGCGGGCCTTCGCCCGGAAACCGGTCGGCGACGAATTCGAGCCCGAGGCCGGTGAGCGCCACGGAATCACCGCCCACGGCGACGACTGGTCGGCATCCTGCGGCGATCAACGCGTCCGCGACGCGACGCGCCATCGCGATGCCGTCGAAGTCCATCGTTGCTTTGTCGGTCCCCATCCGACGGCTGAGACCGCCGCACAGCACGGCGCCCATCGGCGCAGTCATCGAAACAGCATCACCCGTCAGCCGGTATGCCGCTGGGATCGAGCTGATGGATGAAGACGGCGATTCGCTCCGCCTCGTCGCGCTCGCCGATCGTTGCGGCCATCTGCTGAAGACCACGGAGGCACCGCAAGAAACCACGATTCGTGTCGTCGGCCCATCGCACGTAACCCGATCCGCGCCAGCCATTCGCGCGAAGCGCGTCGAGTCCGCGGTGATACCCGACTCGAAACGCGGCGTACCGCTCGATCTCGTCGCGACCGAGGCTGCCGAGCGCGGCCCACGCGTTGAGCGAACGGGGATTCGCCATCACGATCTGCGCCACCAACGGTCGCCGCTCGTCGGGCGCCGCCGCGAGCGCATCGCGCAGCGCCTCGGTGACGGCAGCAGCCTCGGCCGGCAACACCGTTCGTGGCGGACCGGATGGATGCATCGAGATCGAGTGCTCACTCACGGCGTCACCTTACGCCTAGGGTTTCGACATGATCGGAATGACCCTCGAATCGGCGAAGAACATCGGCATCGCCGTCGCAGTCGGGTTGGTCGCGCTGATGTTCGTGATGGCCATCATCATCAAGAACGTGACGACGAAACTGCTCAGCATCTTGATCGTCGGAGGTCT
Source organism: Ilumatobacteraceae bacterium (assembly GCA_036403055.1). Taxonomy (GTDB): domain Bacteria; phylum Actinomycetota; class Acidimicrobiia; order Acidimicrobiales; family Ilumatobacteraceae; genus JAENVT01. The sequence continues at coordinate 5,846 of DASWRR010000418.1, forward strand.
TGCGTTCGGTGTCTGGACGCAACGGTCGTCGTTGCAAGACTGTGCCGACCGCGTGAAGGCCCGCGGCCTCGCCGTGGGGTCCGAGGTGACCTGCTCGTTCCTCGGTTCCAACATCAAGGTGCCGGGCCCAGGCAGCTCTTAGTCCGCCGGCGTCACGCCGACCATGGCGGACGGACGCGCTTCATGAGCGGATCGATCACCTCGCTGCGGAACAGATCGGGATGACTCAAGGGCGCGTCATGACGGCACCCGACCAACTCGACCACCGGGCAATCGAGCAACGTCGCGGCGTGATGCATGCCGCGCTGATGATGTGGTGCGCCGAGGGTGCCGTAGGCGACGACAACGGGCGCCGCGATGTGCGATGCGACCCATGGGCGATGCCGGCGAAGATCGGCAAGCTCCGCGACCATCGCCACTCCTTCGGCGCGGCGCACGACCTTCGTACGTTCCGGCAGCGCCTCCCAACGTTCGTCACCGAGCATCCGGCGCAAGAACCGTTCGCCGGCTTGCTCGGGCTTGCTGCCTTCGGCGACCGCGACTGAACCAGCGGTGGTCTGCGGCCACCACTCCTCCCACGACAACGGCGTCTCGTACACGGCGACGCCTGCGACGAGCTCCGGATGATGATCCGCGGCGCTGAGCGCAACGTTGCCGCCGTAGCTGTGGCCGACCAGCACTGCAGGCCGACCGTCGAGCAGTTCGACCAGATCGGCAACTTGCGCGTCCATCGTGAACGGCCCGGGGTGCGGAAACGAGCGGCCGTATCCCCGGCGGTCGTAGCGCAGCACGCGGTAATCGGCGTCGAGCCGGCGACTGAGCTTGAGCATGCCGGCGGAGCGATCCATCGAGCCATGGATCATGACGACGAGCGGGTGATGGGGGTCGCCCGCCTCCTCGGACCACAGCACGCTCACTCGACGCGCACGATTCGAAGGACGTCCGTTGCTGCTCCGCTCGGGCGGTCCGGCGCGCCCGCGAGGACGAGCACGGTCTGCCCCGACTCGACGAGCCCGTTGTGGACCACCGCCTCGACCGCATGCCACACGAGCTGATCGGTCGTCGAGTAGGTCTCGACCTGCAACGCGGTGACACCCCACGACAGGGCGAGTGCCCTGACAGTCGCAGGATCCGGCGACAAACCGATCAGACGCGATGCCGGACGGAACCTCGCCATCGCCAACGCAGTACGTCCCGACCTCGTGCAACACAGGATCGCGTCCACACCCGCGTCGTTCGCCGCGAGCCCCGCGGCGTGGGTGATCGCCATCGTGATCCGATCCGGTCCAGCGGGGAATCCCGTACGTTGCTGACGGCCGAGTTGGTCACCCCATTGCGAGTAGTTCGCGTCGCGCTCGGCGCGCTCCGCGACACGTGCCATCGTTCGAACCACGCTGACGGGATCGATCCCGATCGCCGTTTCACCGGACAACATCAGCGCGTCCGTTCCGTCGAACACCGCGTTCGCCACGTCGCTGACTTCGGCCCGCGTCGGCGATGGGGCGGTGATCATGCTCTCCATCATCTGGGTCGCGGTGATCACGGGCACGCCTGCCCGCACACAGCTACGGACGATCTGCTTCTGCATGTGCGGAACGTCCTCCAGCGGGCACTCGATGCCGAGATCGCCGCGGGCCACCATCACCGCATCCGACGCGGCGATGATCTCGTCGAGGTGCTCGATCGCCGACAACGTCTCGATCTTCGCGACGAGTCGAGTGGTGAACGGAGCGATCGCCTCGCGGACCTTGACGATGTCGGTCGCATCACGAACGAAGGAGACAGCAAGGAAGTCGATGCCCTCAGCGGCCATGGCTTCGGCGAGCAGCAGGTCCTCACGAGTCGGCGCCTGGATTCGCAATCGCTCGGACGGAAGATGGACGCCGGGCCGGCCTTGCGCGTGGCCGCCGCTACGGACCTGGCATCGGGCGCCCGAGTCGGTGATCGTGTCGACCGCAAGCGTGATGGCGCCGTCGCCGATCACGATCCTGTCGCCGACGCGTAGGTCTGCGAGCAACGTCTCGTAGTCGACACCGATGATCTCGGTCGTACTGCACGCGACATCGGTGACCAACGTCAGCATCGACCCGGCATGGAGGTCTGCTCCTCCGCCGTCGAACGGCGCGGCGCGCACCTTGGGCCCAGGAAGATCTGCGAGTGCAGCAACCACAGTTCGCGTCCTGGCGGCTGCGTCGCGAACAGCGCGGAGGCGCGCCATGTGCTCCTCGAGATGGCCATGGCTGAGGTTCAACCGCACGACATCGACGCCGGCCAGCAGCATCGCGTCCAACACGTGCGGCGGATCGCTCGCCGGACCGAGCGTCGCCACGATCTTCGTTCGCGCGTTCATGCCTGATTAGCTAGACCCATGGAGCTGTTGCTCATTCGCCACGCGCTGCCCGTTCGCCGGGAGTTGACGAGTGGCGTCGCCGACCCCGAGCTGTCGGACGACGGCCGGGCCCAGGCGGAGCATCTCGCTGCGTACCTGTCGTCCGAGCATCTCGATGCAATCTACGCCAGTCCGTTGCAGCGTGCGCGCCAAACGGCGGACGCCATCGCTCGTCATCATGGTCTCGCGGTGACCTTGCACGACGGCATCGCCGAGTTCGACAGGTTGTCGTCCGACTACGTTCCGACCGAGGAGCTCAAGGCCGAAAACGACCCGCGGTACCACGCGATCCTCGCCGGCGAATGGGACAACGACGAGGAATCGTCGGTCGAGTTTCGTGCCCGCGTGCTCTCGTCGATCGAGCAGTTGATCGACGCCCATCCGGGCCAGCGGATCGCCGTCGTGTGTCACGGCGGCGTGATCAACAGCTACCTGTCACATGTGCTCGGGCTCGTCCTTGCCCGCGGTGGCTTCTTCTATCCGAACTACACGAGCATCAACCGCATCGCGGCCGCCCGTGGAGGGATTCGGTCGATCGTGACGATCAACGAAACTTCACACCTGAGAGGAACGGGGCTTCCGATGGGTCTGTTCCAAGGTCAGCGATGACACCGCTCGACGAGCTCATCGCATTCCTCGCGGCGTCGCCGTCGCCATGGCACGTGGTGTCGAGCGCCGCCGACCGGTTGACCGCCGCGGGCTTTCAATCGGTCGACCTCACCGGCACATGGGACGGCGTTCCTGATCGTGGGTTTGTGACGCGCGGTGCCGCTCTCGTCGCGTGGAGCCGTGGCGCCGAAGCCGACGCTGGATCCGCACTTCGCATCGTCGGCGCACACACCGATTCGCCAGGGCTGCGGATCAAACCACGCCCCGACGTCGGCTCCGTCGGTTGGAAGCAGCTCGGCGTCGAGGTGTACGGGGGCGCGTTGCTCAACTCGTGGCTCGATCGCGATCTGGCCATCGCCGGCCGCGTGCAGACGGCGGACAACCGAGCGATCGACGTACGGATCGACGAGGCCGTGTGTCGCGTACCGCAGCTCGCGATCCACCTCGACCGCGATGTCAACGACCGCGGGTTGGTCCTCGACAAGCAACAACATCTCACGCCCGTGTGGGGCTCGGGCACACCGCGCCACGGTGAGTTCTCGGAGTGGCTCGCGGAGCGCATCGGCGTCGACCAGGGCTCGCTGCGCGGGTGGGAGCTGTGCCTGTTGGACCGGACGCCCCCGGCGGTCCTCGGTGCCGACGAGTCGCTGCTCGCGGCCGGTCGCCTCGACAACCAGGTCTCCTGCTGGGCGGCCGTCGATGCGATCGTGCATGCCGATGCCAACGGCGACGCCACCGCGTTGATCGCATTGTTCGACCACGAGGAAGTCGGGTCGGAAAGCGCGACGGGCGCAGCCGGACCGATCCTCGAACACGTGCTCGAGCGACTCGCGTTGGCACGTGGCGCAGACCGATCGCGATTCCTCGCCCAACTCGCGGCCAGCACATGCGTCTCGGCCGACAACGCGCACGCGGTGCACCCGAACTACCGAGAGCGCCACGATCCCGACCACCAGCCAATCGTCAACGCGGGGCCGGCGATCAAGCTCAACAGCAACCAGCGGTACGCGACGTCAGCCGGTTCAGCAGCAATGCTCAGGGCGGTGTTCGAGGAAGCCGGAGTTCCATCGCAGGTCTTCGTCAGCCGCAACAACATGCCGTGCGGATCGACGATCGGCCCGATCACCGCGACGCGGCTCGGAATCGACACCGTGGATGTCGGAGTGCCGCAGCTGTCGATGCACTCGGCCCGCGAGTTGTGCGGCGTCGAGGACCCGATCTCGTTGGCCGCCGGCTTGCGCCACTACTTCGGCCGTGCCTGACTAGATGACGCGCGCCTGGGCGATGTCGAACAGGCGTTGCAACTCGTCGTGCAGATCGATGGTCAGCTTGCGGGCCGCGTCGCGCTGATCCTTCGGAGTCGTCGCATCGCTCGCGGCGCGAATCGGTTTGCCGACCACGACGTGCAGCTTGCTCGGCCGGATGAACTTCGCGCCCTTCGGCATCGCTCGCTCCGACCCTCCGATGCCGACCGGGATGATCGGCGCGCCGGCCTTGACGGCGATGTACGTCGCGCCGTCGAACAAGGGTTGCACGATCGGTCCGGCCTTGCGCTCGCCCTCCGGGAAGAGCACCAAGGGCTCCCCTCCTTCGAGCACCGTGATCGATCGCTTCAGCGCCTCGCGGTCGGCACTGCCGCGGCTGACAGGAAAGCCGCCGAGTGCTGTCAGGAGCCTGCCGAACGCCTTGTTCTTCCAGTACTTGTCGGCGCCCATGAATCGCATCCGTCGACGAGTCACGACCGACGCAATCGGGGTGTCGAGGATGCTGCGATGAGTGGGAGCAAGAACGAAGATCCCTTCCTTCGGCACGTTCTCGCGACCCTCGACCGTCATTCGGCACCAGACCCGACAGAACGACGTCACGATGAACCGAACCGTGCGATACGCGATGCGGTCACCCAAGGTGTTGCCTTTGAGCTCCGTCGAGATCTTTGTCATCGCCGCTCCAGAAGTTGTTCGATCCGTGCCAGCACTTCGTCGATGCTGAGCCCCGTCGTATCTACCACGATCGAGCCGTCCGCCTCGACCAGCGGACTGTCGCGACGCGAGCTGTCGAAAAGATCACGCCGCTCGATCGACGCCTCGATCTCGTCGACATCACCACCGGCCTCGGCAACCCTGCGTTCGGCTCGAACTCGAGGCGACGCGGTGAGATACAGCTTGAGGTCCGCGTTCGGGAACACGACCGAGCCGATGTCACGGCCTTCGAGCACGCCCCCATCACGCTCCTTGGCCCATCGCCGCTGCCGCGCGACCAGCTCGGTTCGCACCGCGCTGTTCGCCGCAACTGCGCTGACAGCGCTGGTCACCTCGCGGCTGCGGATCTCGGTGGTCGCGTCGATGCCATCGACCAACACCCCGTGCTCGCCGACCTCGAGGCTGAGCTGCTCGGCAAGCTCGGCGACGCGGTCGACGTCGGTCGGGTCGATGCCATGACGCATTGCCGCCAGCGTCACGGCCCGATACATCGCACCCGTGTCGAGGTACTCGAGACCGAGACGCGCCGCGAGGGCTCGCGCCACGGTGCTCTTCCCGGCTCCCGCAGGGCCATCGATCGCGATGACTCGCACCTACCAGCTCGTCCCCTGCGGCAGGCCTTCGCTGTAACCGGCCGCGCTCTGCACGCCGACGACGGCCCGCTCGTGGAACTCGCTGATGGTGGCGGCACCGGCGTACGTGCATGCCGAGCGAACGCCGGCGACGATCTCGTCGATGATGTCCTCGACGCCCGGACGGTCAGCATCGAGGTACATGCGCGATGTGCTGATGCCCTCCTCGAACAGTTCCTTGCGAGCACGCTCGAACGCTGTCTCGGTTCGGTTTCGCGTCTTGACCGCGCGGTTGCTGGCCATGCCGAAGCTCTCCTTGTAGAGCCGACCATCCGGATCGCGCAGCGTGTCCGCTGCCGATTCGTATGTTCCCGCGAGCCACGATCCAAACATGACGTTGGCGGCTCCGGCAGCCAAGGCGAGCGCGACGTCGCGCGGGTATCGCACGCCACCATCGGCCCAGATGTGCTTGCCGGCTGCGGCGGCCTCCGCGGCACACTCCATCACCGCGCTGAACTGTGGGCGTCCGACGCCCGTCATCATCCTCGTGGTGCACATCGCGCCCGGACCGACACCGACCTTGACGACGTCCGCTCCGGCGTTGATGAGATCGCGTGTGCCTTCCGCGGTGACGACGTTGCCCGCAACGATCGACGCGTCGGGTGCAACCGCGCGCACTTCCTCGATCGCCCGCAGCGTGCGTGTCTGATGACCGTGCGCCGTGTCGATCACGAGCACGTCGGCACCCATCGCGAGCAACGACTTGGCCTTGGTTGCCGGGTCGCCGTTGATGCCGACGGCGACCGCGATCCGCAGCCGACCGTTGGCGTCGACGGCGGGACGGTAGATCGTCGAGCGCAGCGCCCCTTTGCGGGTCACGCATCCGATCAGCCGCCCGGTGGTGTCCACCACAGGGGCAACCGAGAGGCGCTGACCGCTGAGGCGGTCGTAGATCTGGTCAGGCGGGGCACCGTCCTCGATCACCATCAGGTCGCTGCTCATCACGTTCTTCAACTGGCTGAACCGGTCGAAACCGATCGCGTCGTGCTCGGTGAAGATCCCCGCCGGCGTCCCGTCGTCGGCAACAACGACCACAGCACCGTGGGCGCGCTTGTGAATGAGCCCGAGCGCATCGCCGACGGTGTGCGTCGGGCTGAGGGTGATCGGCGTGTCGTAGACGACGTGGCGCGACTTGACGTAGTCGATCACGCCCTCGACGACGTCGAGCGGGATGTCCTGCGGAAGGACGGTCAGGCCACCGCGCCGGGCAACGGTCTCAGCCATGCGACGCCCCGCAACTGCAGTCATGTTGCTGACCACCACTGGAATCGTCGTGCCGAGGTGGTCGGGCGTGCTGAGATCGACGGTGAGGCGCGATGGGACGGACGACAGGCTCGGCACCATGAAGACGTCGCTGTACGTCAGGTCGTACGGCGGGCTTTCGTTCAGCAGGCGCATCCCAGCTCCAGATCGACAGTGGCCATGACGGACCGCTCAAGGCTACGGCCTGCGCAGGCCATCTGCGACGACCGGCCAGGTTACGGTTTGTGTCGTGGCGCCGCCGGTGGTTCTCGTGCATGGATGGGGTGGCTCGTTCGACTCGACGTGGGTCGCGAACGGTTTCACCGAGCTGCTGCGTGACGCCGGTCGGACCGTTGTCGGTGTCGATCTGCTCGGCCACGGGACTGCGCCGAAGCCACACGATCCGAACGCCTACGACGACCTGACCACGAGGGTCCTCGAGGCGGCGCCGGACGAGCCCTTCGATGCCGTGGGGTTCTCGCTGGGGGCAATCACGTTGCTGCGACTGGCGATGAACCATGCCGAGCGCTTCGGCCGCCTCGTGGTCGCGGGCGTCGGCGCGTCGTTGTTCGAAACGGACGACGCCAGGACGCGCCGGATCGTCGCTGCGCTCGAAGGCCACGGCGATCCTGACGACAACCTCGCTCGCATGTTCGTCCGGTACGCGCACCAGAACGGCAACGACGTCGTTGCGCTGACGGCCGTGATGAAGCGCTCACGGTTCCACATCGATCCGAGCATGTTGTCCGCGGTGACCTGCCCGACGCTCGTGATACTCGGCGACCGCGACTTCGCCGGGCCGGCCGAGCCACTGGTCGACGCACTTCCCGACGCCACGCTCCGCACGCTCAAGAACGTCGATCACTTCGCCACCCCGGATGCATACGGGTTCATCGACGCGACGCTCGAGTTCCTCGACGCCGTCCCATCGTGAACGACGTCGATCGCGCGGTCTCGGTGCT
>DASWRR010000419.1:0-5154 GCA_036403055.1 Ilumatobacteraceae bacterium
AAAGGGCCGCGGACAGTGCACTCCTTGACATGGGTTTCGTCACGGACGATTCACGACGTCCCACGACCACCGTTGCGTCACTGACGATTGACGACGGCTGGAACAGGGCGGGGTGGGTGGGTTGCGTCACGGTCGATCCACGACGGGAATGGCGCGGATTGGTTGCCGGCGGGCAGCCCGCTCGCACCGCCGACCGCCGCACCCCAAAACACAACGCGCCGCGTCACACCCCCGGCGTACAACAAGAACATGCCTCGAATCCTCCAACCCAGACCGACGCATCGCGCATGCTCCTGGTGCGCCACCGAGTTCGCCATCGCCCGCCGCCCGGGCCGCCCTCGCCTCTACTGCAACCACACGTGCCGCCAACGTGCCTACGAACACCGTCACGGCTTCGAGCATCAACGCACCGTCCGCCCCTTACCAGCACAGGTCCACGGCGACTACTGGGCGGGCACCGGCTACGAGCGCGGCGGCTCGATCGCACCGTTCGGCCGATCTCACGCACTCCGCACGAGCGTCCGCCCAGAGGGCCGGCGACGGGAGACGTTGTGCGGCCTGCTGGCCCTCAGCGTGAACGGCCAGCACTTCACATCGATGCACCCGCGGGCATGCCGAACATGCACCGACGTCGCCCGCAGCAACCCACTTCGGTACGGGATCAGCGCATCGAACGAGCTGTCGCGGCTGCGCTCGCTGCTCGACGACATCGATCGGCGGCGCGTCGATCCCGCGGAAGCGCTCAGCTGGATTCGGGCGAACTCGCCGTGATCGGCACAGCCTTGGCGGCGAGCGCGGGAACATCGCGAACGAACACGTGCTCGCGGTAGAACTTCATCTCCGCGATGCTCTCCAGGACGTCGTCCATCGCCCGGTGCGCGCCCGCCTTGCGCGGCCGCGTGTTGTTGAGCCCCGGGTACCACCGCTTCACGAGCTCCTTGACCGTGCTCACATCGACGCTGCGGTAGTGCAGGTATTCCTCGATCTCGGGAAGGTACGCCGCCAAGAACCGCCGGTCCATGCCGATCGAGTTTCCGCACAACGGCACTCGGCGCGCCTCGGTCACATGCGACTTGATGAACTCGAGCGTCTGCCGCCCCGCATCCTCGAGCGACATCGTCGAGCTGCGGATCGCATCGAGCAGCCCACTTTTCGTGTGCATGTCGATCACCACCTGATCCATCAGAGCCAGCGCATCGTCGTCTTGATGAACAACGAGGTCTGGACCTTCCGCGATCACATTGAGATCGTCGTCCGTCACGAGCGTCGCGATCTCGACGATCACGTGTCGGGCCGGCTCGAGACCGGTCATCTCCAGATCCATCCAGACCAACACCGCACCCAGACTACGCAACGCGTTACCGTCGCCCGCAATGGCCGATCCGGTGCTGCCTGCCAAACCCGCCGCCACCGTCATGCTCCTGCGCGACTCCATCAGCGGTGACGGCATCGAGGTTTTCATGTTGCGGCGAACGAAAGCTGCCGCGTTCGCCGGCGGCATGTACGTGTTCCCAGGAGGCAAGGTCGACCCCGCCGACGGCGCCGGCGACGACAGCTATGCGATCGCCGCGATCAGGGAGTGCTACGAAGAGGCCGGCATGCTCCTCGCGACCGACGACAACGGGGCCATGGTGACCGACGGGCACCCAGCGCTCGCCCATCGGGAGGCGGTGTACGACGGATCGATCGACCTTCGCGAGCTCTGCGCACAGCACCACCTCACTCCCGCAGTGGACGAGCTGGTCTGGATCAGCCACTGGATCACACCTGTCGGTGAAGCCCCGCGGCGATTCGACACCCGGTTCTTCATCGCGCTCGCACCGCCCGCACAAGCGTCGAAGCACGATGACAACGAGACGATCGCGAGCGAGTGGGTCGCGCCGAGCGCCGCGCTCGAGCGTGAACGCCGCGGCGAGCTCACGATGATGCCCCCGACGATCAAGAATCTCGAGTTCGTCGCCGCGCACCGCACGGCGTCCGACGCGATGGAATCAGCTCGCCGCCTCGACCGACCGACCGCGATCATGCCGAAGCTTCGGCGCGACGCGACCGGACGGATCACCGGCGTCGCCCTGCCCGGCGACCACGACTTCGACGAGCTCCTGGACGATTAGGCGGATCGAGCAGCGTCAGCCGCGTCGAGCGCCGCCGCAACGAGCGACAACATCCGCGCCGAGCACCCAGCCATGTTGACCGGCGGAGCGATGTCGTCGACGATCTTGCGAGCGATCGACCTGAACTCGGCCGCAGCAAGACCTGTCCCGGCAACGGCGACCGGACGTCCCGCGTCGCCGCCAGCGGCAACCGCAGGTTCGAGTGGCACACGACCCAGCAACTCGACACCGATCTCGTCGGCCAGAACCTGCCCGCCACCGGTACCGAACAGCGGGTACTCGACTCCGTGCTCGCAGGTGAACGACGACATGTTCTCGACCACGCCGCAGACCCGCAGGAAGCTGCGGCGAGCCATGTCGGCGGCACGCGCCGCGACCTTCTGCGCGGCAATCGCCGGTGTGGTCACGATCAGCAGGTCGGTTCGCGGCAGCATCCGAGCCAAGCCCATCTGGACGTCCCCGGTTCCCGGCGGCATGTCGATGAACAGGTAGTCGAGATCACCCCAGTGCACGTCGCGGAGGAACTGCTCGACGGCCTTGTTGAGCATGAGGCCTCGCCACATCAGCGCGGTGTCCTCTTCCACGAGGAACCCGGTACTGACCACCTTCAGCAGACCGCGACCCATCGGAAGCTCCCGCGGGATGATCATCGGCTTGTCGCGCCCCTCAACAGCTTGCGCCTCGAGGCGGTCGTCGATCCCGAGCAGGCGCGGCACCGAGAAGCCCCAGATGTCGGCGTCGAGCACCCCTACGGTGAATCCTTCGAGCGCAATCGCAGCAGCGAGGTTCACGGTGACCGACGACTTCCCAACGCCGCCCTTGCCGCTGGCGACGGCGAGGATTCGGGTCGAGGACGGAATCTCCGTGTTCGGCGCGTTCTCCCGGGCGTTCCAACGTGCCTTGAGCATGACGTCCGACCGCTCTTCGCTGGTCATCTCGCCCCAGTCGATCTTGACCTTTGTCACACCAGGGTGAACGGCAACCCGCGTCTCGATGTCCTTCTTGATCTGCGCTCGCAGCGGGCACCCGCCAATCGTCAGCTTGACGCCCACGGTGACCTCGCCATCGTCGGTGACCTCGACCGATGGCACCATGCCGAGCGTGACGATGTCCGCGCCGAGCTCTGGATCGATGACCGAACGCAACAGTTCGGTGACCGTTTCGACATCAGGAGGACTGGGAATCACAACATCGATTGTACGGTTACAGGTCGTTACAATGTCTTCCAAACCGTAGGAGGAGCCAACACGTGATCACGCTCACCGATACCGCCGCTGTCAAGGTCAAGGAACTGCTCGAGGCCGAAGGCGATCTCGAACTCGCATTGCGCGTTGCCGTGCGTCCTGGCGGATGCAGTGGATTCTCGTACGAGATGTTCTTCGATGGTGATGTCGCCGCCGACGACCAGAAGGCCACCTTCGGCAATCCCGGCGCAACCGTCAACGTCGTCGTCGATTCGCAGTCCGCACAGATGCTCGAAGGCGCAACGCTCGATTACAAGGACGGCCTGAACCAGGCCGGTTTCTCGATCAACAACCCGAACGCCAGCCGCACATGCGGTTGCGGTTCCAGCTTCAGCTGACCGCTACCTACCGCAAGAACGCAGTGAGCCGCTCGTCGAGCTCGCTCTGGTCCCAGATCACGTCGATCCGGTCGTTGACGATCCCCGACTTCACGAGGTAGAGCACCGGCTCGTACTCCAGCCCGAGCGCCTGAACGGCGGGTGCCACCGTGGTCGCCGCGTCGTCGGAGTACACGTCGGCGTGGACCATCACGACTGCATCACCGAGACGTTCGTGCGCCTTCACCAGGAACTCGAGCGCCGGTGCACACGTCCCCGTCTGGCAATGCGCGGGCGTGCCGATCATGTAGGCAACCGGCTTTCCCGACGCGAGGGCCTGCGTCAACGTGACGGTGTGCAGCGGACACGGCGCGGGCGTCAGGGTGCAGTACGGCTCGACCCCGCGGTGGTCGGCAACGGTCGGAGTGTCGAACGGCGGCAGCAGCGAACCGATGTACGGCACCGTGACCTTCGCCGGGTCGGTCACCTGGAACGGCGCCCCGAAACCGTCGTCGCCGTCGAGGCGCAACGTGTACACGCCGGGCGTGTCGATCTTCACGTTGATCGCCCAATACGGGATCACGAGATCCTTGGAGTGAATCGGCGCCGTCACTGTCGCGATCTGCTGGTTCTTCGCATCGAGGACGCGACCGTTGACGACGGCGGGAACGCCTTTGCTGAGCAAACTCTTCTGGTCGGCCAACGAGATCGGCAGACGAACCGTGCCGGGCACGAACGTGTCGCTCGGATACCGCTGGGCGATCGTGAAACCCTTCGTGCCGGGATCGGGACCGATGCTGTCGGAGGTGCCGCTTCCGCCAGATCCGGAGCCCTTGCCGGCCCCCGACGACGAACTGCCGCACGCTGCGAGGGCAATCGCGGCGCCTGCACCCGCGAGCAGTTGGCGCCGGCTCATCGACATCGTCGGCAGTGTACGAGTTGTTCTGGTCGTGCAGGGGTCGCGCGGTCGTCGAGCGTACGATGCGCTCCATGACGAAACCGCTCGGCCCTTACACACCCGTCGTCCGTGCCGGTGACTGGGTCATCGTCAGTGGACAACTCGGGATGCACGACGGTGCGTTGGTCGCTGGAGGTGTCGCGGCGCAGACCGCGAAGGCCGTCGAGAACCTCACGGCGCAACTCTCGAGCGTCGGCGCGTCGCTGACCGACATCGCCAAGACGCTGTGCTTCCTCACCGACATGGACACCTTCGCGACGTTCAACGAGGCGTACGTCGCAGGGTTCGGCGATCACCGGCCGGCGCGCAGCACCATCGGCGTCGCCGCGCTGCCGCTGGGTGCGGCCGTCGAGATCGAAGCGTGGGCGTACAAGCCGGCGGCGCCCGAGAAGTAGGGTGATCGCCGTGACAGGCGCAATCGCAATCGTGCTCGTGCTGCTGCTGCTTCCGGTGCTCGTGTGCATGGGCAGCGTCGTCATTGCAGCGCTTCTCGGCGCGGTCCTCAACCGCGACGCCGAGGT
>DASWRR010000420.1:0-1873 GCA_036403055.1 Ilumatobacteraceae bacterium
TCGGCCGAGACGCCGCCCATGTCGGGCGATCCTCCGTCGGGAATCTGCCAGGTGGCGACGACCGTATCGGTCCTCGGATCGATGACGCTGACCGAGCCGTCGCCCGGGCGCGATCTGCGATGCGTGTCGTGCTCCATGCGGCCGCGGTTGGTGACGTACATCAACGTTCCGTCGCGACTCGGATAGATGCCGTGGGTGCCCACGCCGGTCTCGATGGATCCCGTCACCGTCGTGCCGTCGCCATCGACGATCCACACGCAGTTGTGCTCCATGTCGGCGACATAGAACTTCGTACCATCGGGTGCGAGTCGGATGTCCTGCGGCATCGCGCCCTTCGCCAGCGGGACCACGCCGAGGATCTCGCCCGTCGCTGTGTCGACCTTCAACAACTGGCCGGAGAACTCGCAGGTCGCCATGAACCACGCGCCGTCGACCGACCAATCAGCGTGATTGATGCCGGTGCAGGGCGTGCGAACCGAGAACCGCAACTTCCACGTCAGCCGGTCGTAGAAGTCCATCCGGTTCAGTCGCTCGGCCATGACGATCGCCGTCGATCCGTCCGGTGTGAAGTAGAGGTTGTACGGCGCGGCCACACGAATGGACGCGCCCTTGTCGCCTGTCGCCGGGTCGATCTCGACGAGACGGTTCGATCCGCTCGCGGTGGCGTAGAGCTTGGTGAGATCCCAACCGGCAACGACGTGCTGCACGAGTCGTCCGACGTTGTAGTGCTTCACGACCGTCATCGTCTGTTGATCGATCACGGTCACCGATCCGTCGCTGTTGCTCGGGACGTACACGTATGCCTTCGCGTTCGCGACCGCCGGGCTCATCTGCCCGACGCCGGTGTGCGAGTACACATCGAAGAGCGTCGTGGTCGTCGCCGGCGCGGTCGACGATGTCGTCGAGGCTGCAATGAAAGGTGGTGCAGTCGTGGCCGGGCCGCTCGTCGTCGGCGGCGGCGACGTTTCCGTCGCCGGGCCTTCGACCGACGACGCCGACGCCGTCGACCGCGCCGTCGTGGTCCCAGCGGTCGATGCCGACGAGCATGCACCGGCGGCGATCGTCAGCAGTACGGTCGCGCCGACGGTGAGGAACATGCATCGAGGCGGTCTGCGGTTCGATCGCCACGTCATTGCGTGGACCGTAGGCGGTGGCGCCTCACCGGCGCACGGCAGCGCGGTTGAGTTGTATGAGAATTGACTCAATCAGGCAGTTGCTGGAACGTGTTGGCCGCCGTTTGGATCTGGAGCACGTAGGCCTGCCACTCGGCTTCGTCCATCTCGTCGTCCACCGCGGCACAACCATCGATCAACTCGCGGATGATGTCGGCGTGCCCCGCGTGCTGCGCGGTTTCTGCGACCATGCGGATCAACAGGTCACCGAGTGTCGTGTTCTGCCGCTCGGGTGGCCAGTGCTCGACCCATCCTGGCGCATCGAGGTCGAGCTCGTCGATGGTGCGGTCGGCGTGAGAACAGGCACGGTCGTAGAGACCGAGCAGGTACTCCGTGCTCTCGTCGGCGGCCGCCCACATGTCGGCGTTCTGCCAGATCGTGCCGTCCTCGATCCACGACATCGTTTCGGGAGGCATGCGCTGGAACGATTCGCCGAGGTACCCGTACTCGAGGCCGGCGAGGTGCTTCACGAGGCCGAGGAGGTTGGTGCCACTCGGCGTCATCGGCCGGCGCATGTCGTATTCGCTGAGCCCGTCGACCTTCGAGATCACGCTCGCGCGCAGCAGCTTCAAACGGCGGTGCAACTCCGCCTTGAGATCGGTCACGATGCGTTCGGGGGCGACAATGTAGGAGGTCGCGTCAACGACTGGTCAAGCGACCGGCGAGCGGCTGTGGGTCCGGGACGTGCCAGTCCCGCGGCA
>DASWRR010000421.1:0-1825 GCA_036403055.1 Ilumatobacteraceae bacterium
CCGATGATCTCACCGCGATGAGCCGTGAATGACACGTCGCGCACTCGCGTGCCAACGTTCAGGTTGCGTACCTCCAGCAGCGGCGCCCCGCTGCGATCAACCGACCGCGGCTTCCACTCGAATGCACTCTCGACCTTGCGACCCACGATGGCATGGACGACATCCGCAGGCGTGAGCTCGACGATCGCCGAGGTGAGCACGCATTTCCCGTCCCGGAGCACCGTGATGCGGTCACCGATGCGAAAGATCTCGTCCATGCGATGGCTGATGTAGATCACCGAGATCCCGTTGTCGGTCAGCCGGCGCACCAAGGCGAACAGAGCGTCGACCTCGTCCTTGGCCAAGCTGGCGGTGGGCTCGTCGAGGATCAACACCTTTGCGTCTTGCGCCATCGCCTTGGCGATCTCGGTCAACTGCCAGTAGGCCGTGCCGAGGTTTCCCATCGTGAGCGTCGGGTCGATCTCCACACCCATCTCGGCGAAGACGGCGCGAGTCCGTTCGATGCTGTCGGCGTCGTCGAGGAACCCGAGCGAAGAACGCCGCTCGTTCCCGAGGAACACGTTGCGCGCGACGCTGAGCGTTGGGATCAGGCTGAACTCCTGAAAGACCATGCCGATGCCCGCGGCTCGGGCGCCTTGGATCGAACTGATGTCGACCGGCGAACCGTTGAGCTCGATCGAACCGGAGTCCATCGAATACACGCCCTGCAAGATCTTCATCAACGTGGACTTGCCTGCCCCATTTCCACCCGCGACCACGTGCACCTCGCCGCGACGAAGCTCGAAGTCGACGTTGTCGAGGACGACGTTGGCGTTGAACGACTTGCAGATGTTTGCCATCGCGATGACGGGGCCGACGGAGTTGGTCCCGTTCTCGCGAAGGTCCGCCATCAGCGGACTCCGGTGGCGTCGTCGACGGTCGGAACCGACACCCAGCTTTCCTTCGCCGATGATTCGGTGATCGCGTCACAGATCAGCGCGACCTGGTAGCCGTCGCTGAAGTTCGGGCTGACCGCCGTACCGTCGACAATGGCCTTGCAGAGGTCGTATATCTCGATGATCTTGGTCTCGCCGTATCCGATGCCGAGCGCGGGGATCGGCCACAAACCATCGCCGTACGGATGGCTCGGTCCGGTGAACACCGTGCGAAAGCCGCGCCGATCGCCGGGGTCGCCGCCGTCACCCGCGAAGCACACCTGCAGTTGATCCCGGTGCTCGTAGTCGAAGAGGATCGAACCTTCGGTGCCGTGGATCTCGAAGGTCAGGTAGTTGTTGCGGCCCCACGCGTTGCGGGTGGCCTCCAACGAGCCGACAGCCCCATTGGCGAAGCGCAGCAGGGTCATCACCTCATCGTCGACATCGACGGCTGCCTTCGGCGCGGAGGCGTTCTTGTCCGACGCGCCGAGCTTGTCGACACCACCGCTCTGCACGGGACGCTCCGGCACCCAATTGGTCAGCACGGCGTTGACCGCGCTGATCTCACCGACCAAGTACCGAGCCATGTCCATCACGTGGGTGCCGATGTCGCCGAGTGCACCTGATCCCGCAACGGACTCCATGAAGCGCCACGACAGCGGACCGTTTGGATCGGCCGACCAGTCCTGGAGATAGGTGCCGCGGAAGTTGATGACCTTTCCGATCGCGCCTTCTTCGATGTACCGCTTGGCCAACGCCACCGCGGGTGTGCGGCGATAGTTGAACGCCACCATGTGAACGATGTCGGCGTTGCGGACCGCGTCGTACATCGCCCTCGCTTCGCTGCTGGTGCGGGCCAAGGGCTTTTCACAAATGATGTGCTTACCGGCGGCGGCGGCGGCGATGGCAAT
>DASWRR010000422.1:0-2503 GCA_036403055.1 Ilumatobacteraceae bacterium
CGGCGTCACCTCGGGCCTGCTCCGGGTGCCGGTCGTCCTCGTCGGCGGCGTGATCGCGGGCCTCGTCGCCGATGCGCTCGAGGAGTCGACCAACTCCGCCACGACCGCGACGCGCGACGCGGCACGGGCCCGAACGAGCGAGAACTACCTGCGGACCGTTCTCAACACCGCGCCGATCGGGATCCTCGTGATCGGCGGCGAGCTCGAGAACTCGTTCATGAACGCCCGCATCTCGCAGTTCCTCGACTCGGCGCCGGTGCTGAACGACCTCGACGCACTGCGCAGCTACCTCGACCCGGACGATCAGCACGTCTTCGAGGAACTGCGCGACAAGGTCGCCAACGGCGAGACGGCGACGTACACGTGCCGTCTCGAGCTGCCCCAGATCGGCAAGCGCAACGTGCAGATCGTTGCAGCGCCGGCGATCGACGACAGTGGCCAGCACACCGGGACGGTCGTGATCGTTCGCGACATGAACGACGAGGTCGGACGTCGCAAGGAGATGGAGCGGTTCCGCGCAGTCGCCGACGCAACCACCGACCTCGTCGCGATCGCATCGTTCGGCGACGGCACGAACTACTTGAACCCCGCTGGTGAGCGGTTCTTCGGAGCCAACCCGCTGAACCGCAACGACACCTTGAAGTTCATTCCCGAGGAGTACCGCGAGACCATGTTCGCCGAGATCGGCGAAGCCATTCGCGATGGCGGCACGTGGAGCGGCGAGATCGAGATGGTCGATCAAGACGGCGAACGCCACCCGATGTCCGGTGTCGCCGTCGGCATCCGCGACGAGCACGGACACCTCGAGGGCTTCGCAGTCACCTATCGAGACCTGTCCGACCGCAAGCGGCTTGAAGCACGGCTGGCGCACGACGCTGGCCACGATGCGCTGACCGGTCTGCCGAACCGTCAGCAGTTGTTCCACTTGCTGACCAACACGATCGGCGACCGCGAACGCATGGCCGTGATGTTCTGCGACCTCGACGACTTCAAGGTCGTCAACGACAGCCTCGGCCACTCGGTCGGCGACCGCCTGCTGCAGGTGGTGGCCGATCGTCTGCAGACCGCGACGCGCGGCGGCGACATCGTCGGGCGCCTCGGCGGCGACGAGTTCCTCGTCGTGTGCCGCAACATCGGGACCGATCTCGAGGTCGCCGCGATCGCGGAACGTCTGCTGTCAGCGGTCAAGGCGCCGATCAGCCTCGACGGCCGCGAGCACGTCGTCTCGATGAGCGTCGGCGTCGCGTTCGGCATCGGATCTGATCCTGCGAACGAGATCGTGCAACGCGCCGACCTCGCGATGTACGCGGCGAAGCAAGCCGGCCGCCGTCGCATCGCCCTGTTCGACCAGACGATGCGTCGCCAAGTCGACGATCGTCTCGACATGGAGCGCGAGTTGCGCGCCGCGTTCCGCGACAACCAGCTGTCGTTGCACTACCAACCGATCGTCAACACCGGGAGCCGCGAGGTCCTCGGCTTCGAGGCGTTGGTCAGATGGCAGCATCCGACTCGCGGCCTGATCCTGCCGGGCAAGTTCATGCCGATCATCGAGACCGCCGGCTTCTCGACGCAACTCGGTGAGTTCGTCCTCACCGAAGCGACGCGGGCTGCTTCGTTGTTGCGGCTGCGGTCGCCGAACCTCAGCATGTCCATCAACCTCTCGGCTGCCGAGCTCAACGACGGCAACCTCGTCGAGAACGTGGCGAAGGCCATCACGCGCGCCGGCATCGGCGCATCTGCACTGACGGTCGAGATCACCGAAGACATCGTCATGTCCGACATCGTCGCTGCCAAGCCACAGCTCGACGAGCTGCACGGCCTCGGTGTCCGCATTGCGATCGACGACTTCGGCACCGGGTACTCGAACCTCGCGCTGCTCCGCCAGTTCGCTGCCGACTTCGTCAAGATCGACCGCAGCTTGATCAGCGGCCTCGACACCGAGCGCGGTGGAACAGAGTTCGTCCGGCTGATCCTGTCGCTGGCCCACGAGCTCGGCTTCGCACCGATCGCCGAGGGCGTCGAGACCGAGGCGCAGCTCGACGAGCTCCGGCGCCTCGAGTGCAAGATGGCTCAAGGATTCCTGTTCGCCAAGCCGATGACGCTTGCAGACGCGCTCGCGTTCGCGAGCAGTGGAGCGTACGGACAGCGGGTCTGACCAGGATGTAGGGTCGCTAGGCTCCAACCGGCGGTGAGTCACCCGATCATGGGCCAAACAAGGTAGGCGGCATGGCACAGTTGCAGAAGGTGAGTTGGCGGACCGTGGGCTACTCCGCGCTCGGCACCCTTCTGGCCGCTGGTTCCGTGGTCGCCATCGTCAACAGCAACGGTGTGCGTCCGACCTCGCTCGTGTCGAACGCCGCGACGCGGTGGCTGGTCGATCAGGCGAACGGAAACGTGGTGCTCGTCGACGGGCTCGCTGGTCATGTCCTCGCCCGGATCCAGACGGAATCCAAGGGCGGCGACGAGGTCGCCGTCCAGGGAATCGGCGGCGCGTTCCTCGTCG
>DASWRR010000423.1:0-8608 GCA_036403055.1 Ilumatobacteraceae bacterium
CGACACGCTTGCGTTGATCGAGACGGTACGAGTGCAGCGACAACCGTACGGCCCGTGGATGTTCGGCCTCGGCCCCGAGTTGGTGAGTCCCGACCGCATCGGCTGGTGGTGGAGCCGCTCCCGCAAGCTGTCGGGTATCGACTCGAAGTGGCGCCTGCACGATCTGCGCCACTGGTCGGCGACGGTTGCGATCGGCCAGGGCCACGACGTGCGCACTGTCGCCGGCCGCCTCGGCCACGCCAACCCGGCGATGACGTTGCGCGTCTACGCCCCCGCCTTCGCTGCCGCCGATCAAGCGGTCGCCGCCAGCCTTGGCGACATCCTCAAGGGTGACGCCGAATGAGCCGACGGTTCCGACCGAGTGACGCGTTCGTCGACGAGTCGATTCGTGGCCAGCGGTACTTGATGGGCTGCGTTCTGATCGAGGCTCGTCATCTCACCAGAGTCCGACGGGCGACCGCAGCGCTTGTCGCTCCCGGCAAGCGTCTTCACTTCCACCAGGAACTCGACAGCATGCGTCGGTCAGCTCTCGAACTGTTCGCCACGATGCCCGTCCGCGTCGGAGTCGTGGTGTGCACCCGCAGGCAGGGTGTCAGCGAGTTCCAAGCGCGGGACGCCTGCCTTGCAGAGATCGTTCGGTTGCTCCAGGAGAGATCGGTTCCGCGACTCACAATCGAGAGCCGGCAAGACGACCGAGACGATCAGCGGACGATCGGGAAGTCGCGGCTCTCGGAACCATCGCTGGTGTTCGATCATCGACAGGGTTTGCGGGAACCGCTGCTCTGGCTCGCCGACGCGGTCACGTGGGCATACGGCGCCGGCGGACGCTGGCTCCCGCTGGTCGAACCGTTGCTCGACGACGTCACCGAACTTCGTCCGTAAGTCGCAGAACCCGGCTCCCCCACCAAAGGGCGGGCAACCGGGTCCACTTCCTCGAGCGCTTGCCCGAGGCACATCCAGTATGCACTTCCTCGACACATCCCGCAACGGGATTGAGCGAGTTCTTGGTCGATGTCAAGCTACTGCCGTGAACCGCCTGACGCTTGAACCGTACAACTGGGCGGTTGTTCCGCGACGTTTCTCGTTGCGAGCTCGAGATACAGGTCGCTACCGGGTGATCGATCTCGTCGTTCCGGTCGTTGATGGTGTTCCTCTGTTTGAACGTGTGGGTTTGGAGTTCCCGGGAATCCCCGCGAGATTCGTGGTCTCGCCGTCGCTGCACCATAGAAAGCGATGACGATGACGTTGAGAAAGCCGTCATTCTTGACGGTGGATGCGGTGTTGCCGGGTGCTGCGGGCTCGTTGCGACCGTGAGGTTGAGCGGAGCGGAAGTCACGTGGTCGGGTTTCTTCGCTCGGATCACACCGAGGATCGACCAGAACTTGTCGTTCACGTTTCCTCTCGACGACTACCGGGACGCCATAGCGCGTGTATCAGTTGCCGAGCCGCGACCCTGGGAGGAAACAGAACTAAGCCGGCTCGCCTGGGTCGAGCGCCTCAGCCCTCGGAGACGGTCGCCCCGTCGTCGATCAACCGAGTAGAGCGCGCCGACGGAGTTGCCTACCTGCTTTCGCGAGCGTGGTACTGGTTCGGCCCGGCAAAGTGGATCTGATGGCCGGCCCTCATCGCCGTATTCATGATCGTGACGGCGGGTCCCGCCTTCCTCAGTCTTGGTAACTCCTTGTAGGACGTTGCCCAGAACGACGCGGGGCCGTGGGGGTTCCGCGTCGGCGCAAGGCGCCGGTGCCCGCCGCACCGGCGCCTCGGCGCATTTTTCGCGTCCGGCGCGCGGTACTAGCACCTATTGGCAATTGCGCGGGTCGGCGCAAAATCGTGAAGTGATGCGATATGGGGCGCCTGAGAATTGCGAAGGGACGCGTCATGACACCGACCGGCCGAATCACGAAGGTTCTGACGTTGTTGCTGGTCGCCGCAATCGCGTCACCGGTCGTCGCTGGATCCGGACACGTCGCGCATGCTGTCGCGCCACCTGCTCCCGTGCTCGCGTCACCGGCCAACGGTGCGAGCGTGACGATTCCAGCGACGTTGTCCTGGGCGTCGGTGACGGGCGCCGGTGGTTACAACTGGGAGGTCAGCCTGTCGTCGACCTTCACGTCAGTGATCGAACGAAACGCAGTCCTCGTTGTCGGCGCGGCGACGACACAGGACATCGTCAGCGGTCTTGCGAACGGGACGTACTTCTGGCACGTCCAGGCGGTGAGCCCTGATGTGGAAGCCGGCCCGTGGTCGTCGCCGCGCACGTTCACCGTCACAGGAGCGGGTCCCGGCACGGTCGGCACGGCAACGCTGAACCCGCCGTTGAACGCGACGCAGTTCCACTCGTGGGAGAACATCACGTTCACGTGGAGCGCGGTTCCCGGCGCCGTCGCGTACGTGCTGCAGGAGTCGATCGATCCGACCTTCCCCACCGACACGCGAGTGCGTCAGGTCAACATCCCGGGACCAACTGAAGTCATCTCCTTCAACCCGAGCATTCAGGGCAACTTCAAGGCGCGTGTCATCGCGGTCGATGCGAACGGCATGATGGGTGCACCGTCGAACCTCGTCGACTTCAGCGTGCTCGACAGCAATCCGTTCCCGGCCGCGCCGACCCTCGTCGCGCCCACGAACGCCACGTCGCAACAACTGCCGGTGAACGTCTCGTGGACCAACGTTGCCAACCATCAGGACCTCGGCTACCAACTCCAGATTTCGACGAACTCATCGTTCTCGACGATCGAGGCGAGCTATCAGCTCACCGAAAACCAGAAGACGGTGTCGGCGCTGACCACGGGCACGAAGTTCTGGCGGGTCCGATCTCAGCACGGCTACATCGGGTCTGTCGAGGCGTACACCGCGTGGTCCGCCACGGGGACGTTCACCGTTCTGGCAACACCGCTGCGAATGGGTGCTGTGACGTTTCCGACGACGAAGTTCAGCGGCGGTGAAGCGCGTGGCACGCTCGAGATCACCGGTGCCGCGCCCGCCGGTGGCGCCACCGTGACGATGACGGCAAGCGACCCGAACCTGCTCCCCGAACTTCCGGCATCGCGCCAGATTCCGGCCGGTAGTTCGTCCGTCGACGTGCTCGTCGCGCCGACGGGTGCCATCAACTCGCTGAGAGGGATGCGGGTTGGCTTCGTCACCACGCCGACCCCCGTCACCATCAACGCGACCTACAACGGCACCACCGTCTCCACGACGATCACGATCCTTCCACCGACGTTGAACGACACCCCGTTCCAACTGTTCCCGCAGAAGGCGACCGGCGGAGCGGACATGTTCGGCATCCTCGACCTCGAGGTCGGGTGCTTCGCCGGGTTCTGCGACGGGCTTGCACCTCCGGGCGGGTTCCCCGTCAGCTTGTCGAGCTCGTCTCCCGCCGCGACCGTCCCCGCATCGATGACCATCCCTGCAGGAGCCGGCGGCGATCAGTTCACGATCCACACGACGCCGGTCACGACCCTGACCGTCGTGACGATCAGCGCACGCGCCGGCGGCTTGACGACGAACCTGCAGATCACGCTGACGCCGTCACCCGCACCGGCATCGTTGACGCTCGATCCCGTCGACACGGCGAGCGGGTCTCGAGGCATCATTCAGATCCCGTTGTCGTCGATGCGCGGACATGATCAGTTGGTGCAAGTGACGAGCAGCGATCCGCAGGTCGCCGCAGTGCCGGCGTTCGCGACGATCCCGGCTTCCAACAACTTCGGCGGTTTCACGATCGTGACCAGTGCCGTCACGACACGAACTGTCGTGACGATCACGGTGACCGGCGGTGGCGTGTCGCTGTCTGCGGACCTCGTCGTGCATCCGAGTCTTCCGGCGCTCACCGGGTTCTCCGTGAGCCCGACGACCGTGAGAGGTGGTAACCCCGCGACCGGAACCGTGACGCTCGACAGCCCGGCGCCCGCCGGCGGACTCGGCGTGAGCCTCGGCAGTTCGCTGCCCGGCGCAGCGAGTGTTCCGGCGACGGTCACGGTGCCGGCCGGCGCGTCAACGGCGTCGTTCACCATCACCACGTTCCCGGTCGACAACACGACAGCGCAGCTCTCCGCATCACTCGGTAGCACGACGTTGTTCGCTGCACTCAGCATCACGAGCGCCCCGTCGGTGACGCTGACCAGCGTGACACTGAGCCCGTCGTCCGTGGTCGGCGGCGCGTCGTCGACCGGCACCGTGCGGCTCAGCGCGGCGGCGCCTTCGGGTGGCGCGGTCGTCTCGTTGTCGGACAACTCGGCAACGGCAACAGTTCCTGCGAGCGTCACCGTCGCAGCCGGAGCAACGACCGCCACGTTCACCGTGACCACGTCGGCTGTCTCGAGCACGACGGCCGTGACCATCACCGCGTCCTCGGGCGCGAGCTCGGTCAGCGCCACGTTGACGGTCAACCCGCTCGCGGCACCCACTCTGCAGACGCCCGCCAACGCCGCAACCGCGGTCGCGCAGCCGGTCGCGTTCAACTGGACCGACGTCGCGAACGCGGTCGACTACGAGATCCAGGTCGACGACACGTCGACGATCGCCGCACCGTTCGTCGCCAGCCAGATCGTCACTCTGTCGCAAGCGTCGATCGGCGCACTGCCGGCGCAACAGCTGTGGTGGAGAGTCAGAGCCCGCAATGCGGCCGGCGTGTTCGGTCCGTTCTCGTCCACGTTCCGGTTCACGCCGGCATCCGGCACGACGGTCGCGGCATTGTCGACCGTCACCGTCTCGCCGACGAGTGTCGTCGGTGGCGCGTCCGCGACGGGCACGGTGACACTGACCGGCGCCGCGCCGAGCGGCGGCGCGGTCGTCTCGCTCTCGAGCTCGAACGGCGCCGCGTCCGTTCCGGCGAGCACGACCGTCGCTGCCGGCGCGACAACCGCGACGTTTGCCATCAGCACATCGGCGACCACCACCGCGACGGCCGCCACATTGACGGCAACGTACGCGGGCATCAGTCGCACTGCGACGCTCACGGTCAACCCACCAGCAGCAGCGACCTTGCCGGCGCCATCACCTGTTGCACCCGCTGTCGACGCCCGGTTCAGTGTGGGGCAAACGATCGCGTTCGACTGGTCCGACGTCACTGGCGCCGCGAGCTACACCATTCAGATCGACGATCAGGACACGTTCGCGTCGCCCGTCGTCAGTCAGCCGGTGACGGCGTCGAACTATTCGTCTGCATCGCTCCCCGCAGCGCGAATGTGGTGGCGGGTGCGCGCGGTCGACGCTTCCGGCGTCGCGGGAGCGTGGTCTGCCGCGCGGAGGTTCGAAGTGAAGTAGCAGCTCCGCGGTTGGCGGCAACGCATTGGGGTATACGGGTGGCGATGAGATGGTGCGTTACCGCTCGCAATGCGCGATGGCGACGACGCGACGTGAAGCGTCAGGCGGCGGAGCGATGATCCGCGTCGTCCTCGTCGACTCCGACGAAGTGGTTCGCAGCAGTCTTCGAACGATCCTGCAGACCGAGTCCGACTTGGAGGTCGTGGGCGAGAGTGGAACGGCAGGCGATCTCGACGACCTCGTCGACCGGACGCACCCCGACGTCGTGCTCCTCGATGCCCGTCTGCCGGGCGTCGGCTGTGCGGAGGCCACCAGAGGCCTGACGAAGTCCCATCCGAACGTGAAGGTCCTCATCGTTTCCACGTACTCCGACGATCAGCTGATCGACGAATGCCTCGCGGCGGGAGCACGCGGCTACATCATCAAGGACATCGAACGGTTCTCGTTGAAGCAGAGCATCCGCGCGGTGCATTCGGGCGACGACGTCCTGTCCGCGCCGGCCGCGAGCCGCGTGCTCGATCGGACGACCGTTGCCGAGACGCCGCGACAACCGCCTCGATTCACGCGCAGCCAACTGGAAGTGCTGCGGCTGCTCGGCGCGGGTTTGTCGAACCGCGAGATCGCGTCAGAGGTGCACCTCAGCGAGAACACGGTGAAGACGCACGTTCAAGAGGTCTTTCGAAAGCTCGGCGTCCGTAACCGCGTCGAGGCGGCGATGCTCGCCCACAGGGAGGGTTTGATCTGAACGTATTAGCGGCGTTCAGCCGCCGGTGGACGAATGCCGATCGGCTCGGCGCGGGCGAACCCGACCAACGGCGCATCGATCGTTGACGGCTCGAGTGCTTCGTTCCCGAGGCGCACCGCGCGCATCCCGTACATCCCGGCGACGATGGCCGACACCGCACCGATCGCGACGCCCATGCGTGCGCCGAAGTGCTGGCACACGTAACCGAGGATCGGCCCCCCGATCGGCGTGCTGCCGAGGAAGACCATGGCCTGCAGCGCGAGCACGCGGCCGCGCATCGACGGATCGGAGCGCAGTTGCACGATCGCGGTCGACGTCGTCATGAACGTGATGCTGGCGATGCCGACGACGATCCCGATTGGGTACGTGGCGGGAACGTTCGGGGTGAACGCGAGCAGCAACATCGCCGCACCAAAGGCGTACGACGACCAGATGATGTGGCGGACACTGACGCTCGATCGCCGAGCCGAGACGAGCGCTCCTGCCAACGATCCGACGCTGATGACGCTGTAGATCAGTGTGAACGTGCGGTCGTTGCCGTGCAGCGTTCGCTTGATCAGCAGTGGCATGACCGTCTGGAAGTTGAACGCGAACGTCCCGACGATTGCCATCATCACAAGCGGGACGAACAGCTCTGGCATTGTACGGACGTAACGAAGGCCCTCGCGAACCTGGCCCTTGCCGCGAGGTGTCGCGGGATGCGGCCGGTTCTCGCTGGTGCGCATGAGGAACAGTCCCAAGATCACGGCGAGGTACGAGAGACCGTCCGTGGCGAACGTCCACCCGTAGCCGACCGTTGTGATCAAGAGACCCGCCAAGGCCGGACCGACGACGCGCGATCCTGTCATCAACGCGCTGTTCAAACTGACCGCGTTCTGCACGTTGGCCTCAGGCACCATCTCGACGACATAGGCGCGCCGGGCCGGGTTGTCGAACGCTGTTGCGATGCCACCCAAGACCGCGACTGAGTAGATGGCAGCGACCGATGGATGGTCCATGAACGCAATGAACGCCAGTGCGAACGACTGCAACATGGCGAACGACTGGACGATGATCAGCAGCTTGCGCTTGTCGCTGCGATCGGCGACGAGACCGGCCCACGCGCCGAGGATCAGCACCGGCCCGAACTGGCACGCCGCGAGCAGACCGAGCGCGAATCCGCTGTCGGTGAGCTTCAGGACGAGCAGCGCCTGGGCGATCAACGTCAACCAGTTGCCGATCTGCGAGATCAGTTGGCCGCCGAAGAACAGCCGGAAGTTGCGGACGTGAAACGACTCGAAGGTGCTGACCCGCGTCGGAGCCTCGTCGATGTTCATCGGTGCGGCGGCCATCAGCCGGCCGCCTCGGCGACATCGACCAGCTTCGCCAGCACTTCGACCGCATCCCCGAGTCGTTGCTGGTCATCTTCACTGAGCGCATTCAGTTGCGAGGCGAGCCACGACGTGCGTCGGTTGCGAACCTCGTCGAGTTGATCGACCCCCGCTGGCGTGATCCGGATGCGCGTCACCCGCCGGTCGGCTCTGTCGGTCTCGCGCGTCACGAAGCCGAGCGCTTCCAGCTTGCCGACGACGGCAGTGATCGTTGGTGGCGCGACCTGCTCGATTGCAGCGAGCTCGCCGTGTGTTGGACCGCCATGTTTCGCGATCGACGACAACGCCGCCGTCATCGTCGGCCCGAGACCTGTCCTGTCCTGCTGTCGCAGCCGACGGGCGAGGCGCGTCACGGTCGGACGCAGGGCGTTGGCCAGTTCGAACGACGACGCCTCGCGCCGTGCGGCCGCTCGTTGGATCGTCTTCATGGGTACCACGCTACCCGCAGATTAGTTCGTTCGTCGAACTAATCTTTACCAGTGTCCGACCACCCACCGCAGCGCGTTCATGCGTCGATCAGTTCGGGTTGTCGTGTGGGCTGGTGGAAGGCGGGTCCGTTGGGGGGTGCGGGGATGAGGGTGCCGTCGGGTTGTTGGATGTGGAGGTTGTCGGAGTTGCCGATGAGTGACCAGTCGGGGTGGTGGAGGTAGTGGTGGTGGGTGTTGCAGAACAGGCCCATCTGGTTGAGGTCGGTGGGGCCGTGGTCGCGGGCGACTTCGCGGAAGTGGTGGGCTTGGGTCCATCCGGGTGGTCGGTGACATCCGGGCCAGCGGCAGCCGCCGTCGCGGGCGACCATCGCGTGATATTGCGAGTCGGACGCCAACCGGGTGGTGGTGCCGTAGTCGAGGATCGTCGACGCCGCGCGGGTGACGACCCGGTTCAGTTCGGCGTCGCAACACAACCGGCGCACACTCTCACCGGAGATCGTGTCACCGGAACCGACGATCACCCCACGGGCGGCGCCGCGTTCGACGACGGTTTCGAACGGGACGACGACCATCACCTTGGGGCGTTCACGGCCACCGGTGATGGTGCCGGCGTTGTACGCGGTGCACAGTTCAACGAACGCGTCAGCGATCCGGGTGTGATGCGCACGCCCGGTCTCATCGGCGTAGGCCGCGCCGGCGATGTGGTCCAACGCGGCAGTGACCGCGGCGACGTCGACGGGCATCAACAACCCGGCCACCGCATACATCCCGTCCCCGGTCGCGGTGAACGTCAG
>DASWRR010000424.1:0-7854 GCA_036403055.1 Ilumatobacteraceae bacterium
AACCGCTGGCTGCCGGGGTCGTCACCTCGTCAGTGACGACAGGTCCGGTCGTCGTCGATGGTGTCACCGATGTGGACGGGCTCCCGATCGTGGTATCGGCGACCGACGTCGACGACTTCTTGTCGCCGCCGCACGCCGCAACGGTGATCAACATCGCCGAGACCAGCACCACTTGTCGCATGTTCACGCCCAACCCCCGCCAGCCAGTCTGGCACGGCATCTCGCGGACCAACCCCTGTTCGCGTGACCACATGAAGGTGCACTCGATTCATGTGGTCACGGGAACCAGGTCAGCGCCGGGTGGCCGGTTTCGGAACGCCCACTTCAGTCGGACGTCCGACTGAGGTATGGTCGCGCAATGCCGACGGAGCGCTCGCTGCAACTGGTCAGCAGAACCGAAGCTGGCGACGATCACCTCGACGTCCAGGCGTGGGCGCACGGTTTCGCGCGCGATGTGATCCGACCTACTGCGGCGACCAATGATCAGCAACGGCGCCAGCCGTTCGATGTACTGGCGTCGGCGTATGAGGCAGGTTTGCTGACGCTCGCGATCCCTTCGCAGTACGGCGGCGGGGGAGCCGATTCGGCCGTGACCCATGCGATCGTCGCCGAGGAGCTCGCGTGGGGGTGCATCGGCGTGTACTCGTATTTCAGTGGCACGAACATGTTCGTGGCGGCGATGTTGGAGTGCGCGGACGACGGACAGCAACTCCGTTGGTTGCAGCCGCTCTGCGAAGGCGGACCGCACACCGCCTCCTTCGCGTGCACCGAGCCGAGCGGCGGCTCCGACGTCTCCCGAATCGTCACGAAGGCTCGGAAGGTCTCGGGCGGATTTCTGTTGAGCGGCCAAAAGATCTTCATCACCAACGCCGGCGTGGCCCATTCCCTTCTCGTCGTCGCCGACGCGTTGCACGGTGACGAGCGACTGGGTCTCACCATGTTTGCGATCCGCGGTGACGCGCCGGGCATCAGCTATGGAGCCCGCGCTCGGACGATGGGATGGCGCGCTTCGACAAACGCGGAAGTGTTCCTCGACGAGGTGTTCGTGCCGGATGCCGATGTGATCGGGGACGTCGGCACAGGCTTCGACGGCGCGGTCCGGACGTTCGAGTTGAGCCGGATCGAGGTGGCCGCGTGTTCGATCGGTGTGGCACGAGCCGCGCTCGAGTACGCCCGCGACTACGCCAACGAACGACATGCGTTCGGGAGATCAATCGGCAGGTTTCAGGGCGTGAGCTTTCCCCTGGCGGATGCGCTGACGCGTCTCCACGCCGCAAGGTTGCTCACTTGGGACGCAGCGCGCGCGGCAGATCGTGGCGAACCGTTCGGCACCAAGGCGTCGATGGCCAAGCTGTTCGCTTCAGAATCCGCTGTCACGACGACCAGCCAGGCGATTCAAGTCCTCGGTGGGCACGGCTACGTCGAGGACCATCCGGTCGAGAAGTGGTTTCGCGACGCACGTCTCGAAACCATCGAAGAGGGCACCAGTGAGATTCAGCGGGTCATCATCGGGCGGGCACTTCTCGACTCCACGACAGCATTGTTCTGAGCAGAGGAATCAACCATGGCGAAGACAGTCGGAACGGTCACGATTGCAGCGCAGCTGTGCAAAGGATGTGATCTCTGTGTGGTCGTGTGTCCCGAGCATGTGCTCGCGATGACCGAGGCGATCAACGACAAGGGCTGGCCAGTGGTGGCGCTCGTCGCCGAAGGCTGCACAGGATGCACGTTGTGTGCCGACGTCTGTCCCGACGGAGTGTTCGCCGTGTACCGCGAAGAGCGAAGTGTCGGAGGTGGTCGCCGGTGACGACCGTTGCAAAGCGTTTCGGCAGTGGCAACGAGGCTGTGATCGACGCAGCGCTCGCAGCCGGGTGCCATTTCTTCGCCGGCTATCCAGTGACGCCCGCAACGGAGATACTCGAGTCGGCCGCTGAGAAGTTTCCGGCCAACAACCGAGTGATGGTGCCGACGGAAGGTGAGATCGCGGCGATTCACATGGTCGCCGGCGCAAGCCTCGCCGGGTATCGGGCGATGACGGCGACTGCGCCGTTGGGACTCAGTCTGATGTCGGAAGCACTCTCGTTCTTCTCGGGCATGACCGAACTCCCCGGGGTCGTCGTCGTGCAGCAGCGATGGGGACCTGGCGACGGAAGCCTGGGGCCCGGTCAGGACGGATACAACCAGGCCACGCGAGGTTGTGGTCATGGTGACTTCAAGATGATCGTGCTTGCACCGAGCACCGTCCAGGAGCTCGCCGATCTGACGATCTTGGCGTTCGACCTCGCGGACACGTATGGCCTCTTCGTGCTCGTGCTGGGCGATCAGTTGCTGGCAATCGCGAGCGAGCAGTACGTCGTGAGCGAGCCGGTCGAGCGCGAGCCGCGCGACGTGGAATACGGACGCGGCAACGGGCTTGTCCTACCGGAGCTGGTCGCGGTCGACGAGACAGCGGGCGATTTCGCTGCGCTCGAACGCGTCGGGCGTCGCTGGGAGCAGAAGTTCGCAGCGATCGAGCGCGACGAGGCTCGTTCGGCGCGGGTAGGCGACGAGGGTGCGGTCGATGTTTTGATCGTCGCCTACGGATCGCTCGCACGCATCGCCGAGTACTCGCTGACACAACTGCGCGAGCGCGGTCTGCGGGTAGCCGTCGTGCGCCCCATCACGTTGTGGCCATTTCCTCGGGAGGCCGTTCGATCCGCGGCTTCGGAAGCGACGCTCGTCGTCGTCGCCGAGCTCAGCATGGGTCAGATGATTCACGACGTGGCTGAAGCGATCGGAAGGCGGCCGGAGATCTTCGTGAACTGGCTCGGCGGTCGAGCGCCATCGACGGGCGAGTTCGCGACGCGGGTCTTGGCACACTGCGATGAATTGCAATTGGAGGGCACCGCATGAAGCTCGTCGCGCAACCGGATGAAAGCGCGCTCGCGCCCCATGGCTTCGATTTCTGCCCGGGGTGCGGTTACGGCTCGGTGTTGCTAGCGCTCACCGATGTCGTCAGAACAATGCCCCAACAACCAGTGTTCATGGTCGACATCGGTTGCGTCGATTTCATGACAGCGCACATGCCCGGTGACGTGTTGATGGGGCCGCATGGCCGCACGAGCGTGCTCGCCAGTGGTTACAAGCGCATGCGGCCCGAACGTTTGGTGTGCGCAGTCCAGGGTGACGGTGGGTTCATGGGGCTCGGCGCGGCGGAGTCGTTGCACACTGCCGTACGCGGCGAACAGATCACGATCATCGTGTTGAACAACGGCGTCCTCGCCGACACGGGCGGCCAACTGGCAGCGACCACATTGGCCGGGAAAGCGACGAGCACGACACCGGAAGGTCGGGCACCGCAGCACGGTCCGCCACTGCCGTTCCTGGAGATGCTGGCGACGCTCACCGGAGTCGCATACGCCGAGCGGGTCGCAATCGACTCCGCTCTCGGGGTGCGCCGTGTTCGCCGAGCAATCGCGAAGGCGTTCGAGGTCCAGGCGGCGGGGGCGGGATTGTCGATCGTCGAGGTGCTGAGTCCATGCCCGACCCATTGGCGAATGGATTCGGTGCAGGCGTGGGAGTACATCACCGAATCCGTGCGGACCGTGTATCCGACCGGTGTGCTCGTCGATCGAACCAAGGTCGTTCAGTAGATGAGCGAGGTGTTGTCGATCGTTCTCACCGGCCGGGGCGGCCAAGGCGTGAAGCTGAGCTCGGAGCTCCTTGCGTGGTCGGCATCCGCAGATGGATACAACCCGATTCAGTACAGCGTGTATGGCGCGTTGATACGCGGCGGCGAGATTGCCTGCTCGCTCGCGGCGTCACGCGAGGATCCCGGCGTTCCGCTGCGGAGCGACTACGCCTTGATGTGTGCGATGCACAACGACTGGTTCGATCGTTACTACCCCTTGTTGGTGCCGGGCGGATTGCTGGCCTACGACGTTGCGAACATCACGCCGTCGTCGCTGACTCGCAGCGACATCGAACACGTCGCAATTCCTGTCGCGGAGATGGCAATCGGTGCGGGCGATCCACGAGCGGGCAACATGGTGGTCGCTGGTGTCGTCGCGAACGTCACCGGACTGGCATCGCGTGACGCACTGGAGAAGGGCATGACCGAGGTCGTGCCAGCCCACAGAGCAGATCGAATATCGCGCAACCTCGCTGCCGTCGAAACTGGCTACACCTGGGCGGAACGCGAGCTGCGCGATTCGTTCGCGGCGTGGCGGTTGCAGTGATCCCGCAGTCGTCGCCGCAGTCCCTCGCTGACTATCTGTGGCACTGGGAACGCACGAGTCCGAACGCAACGTTCGTGGTCGACGACGAGGGCGTGCACCACACGTATGTTGACGTGGCGTCGGCGACACGCAACCTCGCCGCGGAGTTCGCGCGACGCGGACTGGTGCTCGGTGATCGGGTCGCGGTCATCGCCGAGAACAGCCCGCGATGGATCACAGCGTTCCTTGCAGCGATCGCCGGCGGATTTGTCGCGGTCCCGCTCGGCACCCGGCTGACCATCGAAGAACTGGACGTGCAACTCGATCACGCCGACCCTGGTGTGATCGCCGTCGACGACGACGACGTGTTCGTCGGAAGCCGTTGGAGTGATCGCCTGCACCGCGCTTGCGACGTCGTTCCGCGGCCGCCAGTTGTCGACCTCCGCGCCAACGACGCGGGTGCTGCCGCCTGCCTGACGTACACGTCCGGCACGACGGGAAGGCCGAAGGGGGTGCTGCTGAGCAACGCGAACCTCGTGCGCGCCTCCGAGACCTATGCGGCGATCTTTCATTCGACTCCGTCGATGCACACGATCGCCGCGGTGCCGTTGTGTCACAACACCGGGTTCATCGATCAGCTCGGACACGCGCTCGTCGCGGGAGCGAGCATCGAGACCCATCGTCGGTTCAAGGCGGACCGGCTCGCCGAGGCAGTCAGCAGCGGCGCTTGCACGTACTTCATCGGCGTGCCGACGATGTATCACCGAATGATCGATCACCTCGCGAACACGCCGCCGAGTGAACGCGCTCCATGGCTCGCCTTCGGCGGGGCGCCGATGCCCTCGGAGACGATCGCGTCGTTGCAGCATCACTTTCCTCGCGCACGGCTGGCCAACTGCTACGGGCTCTCGGAGGCGACGAGCATCACTCACGTCAACTTCGTCGACGCGAACAGCGCCGCGACAGAGGTCGGCGTTGCAGTAGCCGGCACCATCGATCGCGTTTCGATGGCCGGCGAGCTGCTGGTGCGCTCACCGACGACGATGCTCGAGTACTACCGCGATCCGACTGCTTCGGCGATGAAGTTCGAGGATGGATGGTTGCGGACCGGCGATCTGGCCTCACGACGCGACGACGGAGCGGTCGAAGTGTACGGAAGGATCGATGACCTCATCAATCGAGGCGGGGAGAAGGTGATGCCGCTCGAAGTCGAGGAGGTGTTGCGTCGTCATCCGGCCGTCCTCGACGCCGCAGTGGTTGGATTACCAGACCGAGAGTTCGGAGCCATCGTCGTCGCCGCCGTCGTCACGCGAGGCTCCGCGGTGCCTGCAGACCTTGGCGAGCTCGTCGAAACCTCACTTGCACATTTCAAGCGTCCGGCTCACATCGTCCGAGTCGAAGAACTACCGAGCAACTCGAACGGCAAAGTCGTTCGCAGTGAGGTCCGCGAACTGCTCGTCCGCACGCTCACTGATCTTGGCCGTCGGTTGTGAGCGCGCCGAACATCCGCCGGGAGGCGATCAAGGCGTTCGCTCGCTATGGGTACCACGGCGCGAGCCTTCGCCAGATCGCGACGGCGTCGGAGATCACGCTCGGAACGTTGTACCACTACTACCCGAGCAAGCAGGACCTGCTCGCCGAGCTGATGCGCGATGCGCTGCAACCGTTGATCACAAGTGTTCATCGCGTACGCGATGAGTTTCCCGGCGACCCGACGAACCAGCTCGTCGAGGCGGTCCGCCAGTTCGTCCACATCACCTTGGCGGATCCGCAACTGGCGATCATCGCGGATGTCGAGCTGCGATCTCTGACGGGCGAGAACGCATCCAGTGTCCTGAAGATGCGCGATGAATACGAAGACGTGATTCGTGCCATCGTGACCGAGGGCGCAGAGTCTGGCGCCTTCCAGCCGGACGACGTCCAAATCGCGACGTTCGCTGTTCTTGCGATCTCCAACCAACCGGCGTATTGGTTCACCGACCAAGGCCGATTGTCGGCCAGCAGCATCGCTGACGCACAGGCGATGCTGGCGTTGCGCCTCGTCGCCGCGCGCAGCGTTTGACGCCGCAGACCCGAATCTGTCGTTCAGGCGACGATCAGGCGGTCTCGTCGATCAACACGGGTCGGGTCCGTTGCACTCTTGTCATGTACACGACAACCACGAGGATTGCTGCGAGAAAGATGATGCTGGTGACCGTGGTACCGAGGCCGAGTCCGGCCTGAGTACCCGGGTCGGCATCCTGCGCGACCGTGCGGGGCTGCGAGAGAAGGTCGCCGATCGACGCGCCGAGCGGGCGCGTGATGACGTACGCGGCCCAGAAGGCCAAGATCGCGTTGAGGTGGAACTTGTAGAACGCGACGGCGATAAGGGCGATGATCCCCGCGAACAGCAGGACCGACTTCCAGTAGCCGAGGTTGTACTGCTCACCGATCAAGTCACCCGCGGCGGTGCCGAGCGCGAACGTGAACAGGATCGCGATCCAGTAGAACGCCTCGCGTCTTGGTGTGTGGATGGAGTGGATCGACAACGTCTTCTCGCTTGCGTACCAGACGCCGAACGAGGCGAACATGAGGATCGCGAAGATGATGGTGCTGGTCGTCAACGAGACGTGAAAGTTCTCGACCATGTTGTCGGTGATGAGGGTGCCGACGACGCTGATCAGCACCACGGCGACCCAGTACACCGCGGGGACGTACTCCGGAACGAGGAACTGCACGACGAGTGCAACTGCGAGCAGTGAGCCCATCACAACTGTGGTGGTGTTGAGGTTGTCGCCGAGCTTTCCGTTGATGAAGTCGGCGAACGTTTCGCCGACTGTCGTGCACAGGACCTTGATGATCCAGAAGTACAACGTGACTTCGGGGACCTTGCTGAGCAGTTCGCGAACATCCGGCGACGGATGCAGCATCGATTGAGTCATGGACTTCCCTGAGGTGTTCATGCGTGCCAGCCTGCACCGCAAGTACGAATGCCGCGTTCACTTCCGGTCAACTGCCAGTAAACCGCTCTGTACTGGGCGACCCTGCTGATGGGCTGTCTCTCGGCGTTCACACCGCCCGGAGCAAGTCGAGGCGTCGTGCACGCGTCGCCTGGATGACAGCGACACCGGCGGCGGCCGTCGCAACGACCGCGCTCACCAACACTGCGATGAGGTACTGCCACGGCACCGCAAGCGCGTCGGGCGCGGGATCGAACACGCCATGAAGAACCTTGACGAGCATCTGTGAGAGCGTCCACGCCAACACTGCTCCAGTTGTGACCCCGCACAACGTGACGGCGCCCGCCTCTGCCCAGACGAACGCGCCGAGTTGGCGACGGCTCGCGCCAAGAGCCGACGCGATCGTGAACATCCGGCGGCGCTCCGTGAGGCCGAGCCACAACGTGAGTCCCGTCGCGGCTGCGGCGAGTGCCAAGGCAAAGCCGAGCTCCAGGCGAGTGAGCCCGCCGAGGTCGACAGCGGTCAGGCTCGATCCGACGAGCTTGCGACTGGTGGCGAGATCAGTCACAGTCGCGGCGGTGCCGAGTCGGTTGCGCAGAGCAGCTGCAACAGCGGCGACATTGCTGCCGTGGGTGTCGACGAGAAAGGCACCGACGGTGTCGCTGCCCGTTGCCTTCGCGATGTACTCGGCGTTGGCGATCAAGAAGCTGTCGCGTGGT
>DASWRR010000425.1:0-15837 GCA_036403055.1 Ilumatobacteraceae bacterium
AGTGCAACGGCGAACAAGGCGGCGTTGACCGCGCCGGCCTCGCCGATCGCAAACGTCGCGACCGGCACGCCCGCCGGCATCTGCACGATCGAGTAAAGAGAGTCCTGCCCGCTGAGGTGGCGCGAGGCCACGGGCACACCCAGCACGGGCACGGTGGTCTTCGCCGCGAGCATTCCCGGTAGGTGCGCCGCGCCGCCCGCGCCGGCGATGATCGCGCGAACGCCGCGCGCCCGGGCCGTCTCGGCGAACTCGAACATCTCGTCGGGCATTCGATGGGCCGACAGCACGCGCACCTCGGGGGAGAGTGCGAACTGCTCGAGCACTTCGACCGCCTTGCTCATCGTCGGCCAGTCGCTGGACGATCCCATCACCACGGCGACCAGCCGGCTCTCGTTCACCGGCTCAGTATTGCATCGGAGTGTTTCCCGCCGCCCGTACGCGCGTCAGACACTCCGACGAGCCGTTGCCGCGCCGGCGCGCTCTCCCTCGACGACTGCCGCGTGAGCGCGACGCGGCGCCACGCAATCGCCGACGCGCTGCACGTCGACGCCGGCAGCCTGCAACTCGTTGTACAGCGACTCGGCAGGGTTCGCCGGGACGGCGAGCACAACCCAATCGGGTGCACGCGTGACGTTGCTGCCAGTCGGGTGATGCAGCAGCTCGAGCGTGCGGCGCTGCTCCGGCGAACCCATGCCCATCGCCACGAGATCCGTGGTCTGCACGATGCCCTTCGCGCTCGCGCGCATCCACCAGTTCTCCATGTCGAGCGTGATGCCGAGGTCTTGTCCGACGACCATGCCGTTGGTGATGATCTCGACGTTGCAGCCGCGATCCGCGAGCAGTTCAGCGACGGACGTCGCTTGGTGGAAGCCCAACTCGTCGATCACCACGACGTCGCCGGAGGGAGTCGCGGTGCCATCGAGCACGTCGCGCACGTCGACGACTCGGTCGGCGTCCTGAGGGACCCACCACGGACGCTGCGGTTCGGCGCCCGTCGCGACGATCACGTGGTCGGGGCCGAGGTCGTCGATCATCCGCCGCGACACCTCGACGCCGTACTCGATCGTGACGCCGAGTCGCCGGCACTCGTTGAGCTGGTTGCGGATGATGTCGCCGAACTCGGCACGGTTCGGCACCGACGCCGCGAGCCGCACCTGCCCGCCCGCGTGCAGTTCCTTCTCGTACACGGTCACCGTGCCCCCCGCCCGAGCCGCGGCAATCGCCGCCTGCAACCCCGCCGGTCCCGCACCGATTACTCCGATGGTCGCGCCGGATCTCTGCTCGCCGTTCCGTCGGCTTTCGGATGTCGATTCGTTGCCCGTCAGGGGGTTCTCGATGCAGCCGAGCCAGCGGTTGAGGCCCATGCGGCCGACGCACTCCTGGTTGCACGACAGGCACAGACGGATCTCGTCCGTCGCACCGGCTTTCGCCTTCGCGGCGAAGTCGGCGTCCGCGATCTGCCCGCGGACCACTCCGACGAGATCGCAATGCCCTTCGGCCAGTGCACGCTCGGCTTGCAGCGGATCCTTGAAGCGCCCGACACCGACGACCGGGAGTTCGACCGCTTTGCGAATCGCGGAAGGGATGAACATCGCATAGCCCGGCGGCACGTGCATGCTCGCCTCGATCATGAAGAGCGTTGCCGTCGCGACACCGATGGATGTGTTGATGTAGTCGACCTCACCCGTTGCTTCGACGAGCTTGGCGATCTCGACGGCGTCGTCGATCGTCGTTCCGCCGTCGATCAACTCGTCGCCGCAGATCCGCACACCGAGGGCGAGCCCCGTGCCGATCGCCCGACGGACCGCACCGACGATGTCGAGCAGCAATCGGCATCGGTGCACGAGCGTGCCGCCGTACTCGTCGTCGCGCTTGTTCGTCGCCGGCGACAGGAACCCGCGAACGATCGACGAGTGGCTGCACTGCAGTTCGATCCCGTCGAAACCTCCCTCGGCGCAATGCTCGGCGACGAGGGCATAGCCCGCGACGATCTCTTCGATCTCGCTTCGTGTCACGGCCTTCGGCACTTCCCTGAACAGCGGATCGGCGACCGCTGATGGCGCCCATACCGGCAATCGTGAATACATCGAGCCGGCCTGGCCACCGTTGTGATTGAGCTGCGCGAAGATCGGCACACGGTGTCGATGCACGGCGTCGGTGATCGCGCGGTAACCAGGGATCACGTCGCGATGAAAGCCGTGGATCAGCTTCTCGTACGGCCAGTCGGTCGGGTGCGTCGAGTGCTCCTCCGTGATGATCAACCCGGCGCCGCCCGCGGCGCGTGCCGCGTAGTACGCGGCGTGCTGTTCCGTGGGCTTGCCGGCACGTGCGTAGTTGGTGAGGTGAGCACTGAAGACGATGCGGTTGCGGACCGTGACCGGGCCAAGCGACAGCGGGGTCCACAGGTACCGGTAAGCCATCGGCGCCAGGCTACCGATGCGCGTATCGCCCGCCCGCGGACGCGTGGCGCGTAACGTTGCCGCGTGGACGATGGTGCCGAGCAGGCTTCGGCAAAGCGACGCAGCACGCGCACCTCGGCGTTCGGAGTCGGTCGTCGGGAGGGTCACGACGCGACGGCGTTCTACGACCGGTTCCAGCCGCCGGCCATCAGCGCCGATGACACCGTCGAGCAGCAGAAGTGCATCGATCAGCTGATCGTCGGCGACGCCCGCAACATGAGTGAGGTGGCGGACAACAGTGTCGCTCTCGTCGTCACGTCGCCGCCGTACTTCGCGGGCAAGGCATACGAGGAGGCACTCGGCCACGGACACGTCCCCGCGACCTACTTCGACTACCTGCAGCAGCTGCGCGAGGTCTTCGCCGAATGCGTCAGAGTGCTCGAGCCGGGCGGGCGGATCGCGGTCAACGTCGCGAACCTCGGCCGCCGTCCGTATCGATCCTTGTCGGCCGACGTCACAACGATCCTGCAGGACGACCTGCGTCTGCTGATGCGCGGCGAGGTGCTGTGGGTCAAGCAGCGCGGCGCCGCGGGCAACTGCGCGTGGGGCAGCTTTCAACGTCCGGGTAACCCGGTGCTCCGCGACCTCAGCGAGCGGGTGATCATCGCGTCGAAGGGTCGTTTCGACCGGGCGATCTCCGCGAAGGAGCGAGCGAAGCTCGGGCTTCCGTCGGTGAGCACGATGAGCCGTGACGAGTTCATGGAGGCGACGGTCGACGTG
Organism: Ilumatobacteraceae bacterium; assembly: GCA_036403055.1. GTDB lineage: Bacteria > Actinomycetota > Acidimicrobiia > Acidimicrobiales > Ilumatobacteraceae > JAENVT01. The sequence continues at coordinate 3,180 of DASWRR010000425.1, forward strand.
TGGGAGATCCCACCCGAACGCGCCAGCCGCGTGGGCCACCCCGCTCCGTTTCCGATTCCACTGCCCGAGCGACTGATCCACATGAACAGCTATGCCGGTGATCTGATCCTCGATCCGTTCGTCGGGTCCGGTAGCACCGCGGTCGCCGCCGTCCGAACCGGGCGTCACTACATCGGCTACGACACCGACGCCGGATACATCGCGGCGGCCCGAAGCAGGGTGGACGGTGAGCGATCCGCATCGACGGTCGAGGTTGCCGCGACCGATGGGCGCACGACGGATCCGATCCGTGGGGGATGGGCGTCGAAGGACATCGCCAAGTCGTTGCTGACACGCGCCGGTTTCACGGACATCGCCGACGACGCGACCGTCGTTCCGGGCGTCGTCCCAACGCTCCGAGCGATCGGGGGGGACGAGGTGGTGTGGTGGTTCGAGGTGGTCGGCGGCCGAACGTCGAACCGGCCAGGAGCGCAACGCGTCGAACTCGTGTGGAGGGCGATTGCAAAGGCGGCAATCGTTCACGAGGCGGATCGCTGTGCGAAGTTCGCGGTGCTGACGGTCGAGCAACCGACGGCTGGGTCGGGTGGGCGCGCGCTCGATGCCGTCACCGGAGTCGGCCGCCCTGTTGCCGCCGTCGTCGACATGCTCGCCGACGACGCTGTTTCGATTCTCGCTCGGCTGGGAAGCGTGCGACGTCCGCCGGGGTGATGCACGGTTCACGGCGACATCCTCGCTGGTTCTAACCTTGGCCAAACACATAGTCACAGAGGTGATGCGATGGTTCCGCCAGCCCAGACCCCGCTGGAAGAAGTCGTACCGACAACGGCTCGCGCAGTCGAGACGAATGGCCACGTCGCGACGGCCATGAAACCGGTGATCGAGGGGAGCTTCGGCCGCACGATCCCGATCCGGTTCGAGTTCTGGGATGGGTCGACGTTGAACCCGCCGGACCACGCAGTGGCGACCCTGCGCTTTCTGGCGCCTGATGCGATCCGCAGGGTGTTGTGGATGCCGAACGAGCTCGGTCTCGGGCGTGCGTACGTCGCCGGCGACATCGACCTCGAGGGCAACCTGTTCGAGCTCGTCGCGGCGTTCCGCGACGCCAAGCCCGACATCTTGAACCCCGGCCGCGCCTGGCGCGTGCTACCGACTGCGGTCGCCGCGGCGAAGACCGTCGGCGCGCTCGGCCGGCCAATTGCTCCTCCGCCCGAGGAGGCCCGGCTGAAGGGTTGGCGACACTCGTTGAAGCGCGATGCGCGCGCGATCACGCATCACTACGACGTCGGCAACGACTTCTATCGGCTCGTCCTCGGTCCGACGATGACGTACTCGTGCGCCCGGTTCGCGCAGCCCGACTTCACACTCGAGGATGCGCAGACCGCGAAGCACGATCTGATCTGTCGCAAGCTCGGGTTGCACGAGCTACCCGGGGCACGGCTCCTCGATGTGGGATGCGGCTGGGGATCGATGGCGATCGTCGCGGCAACGCACTACGACGCGCGCGTTGTCGGCATCACGATCAGCAAAGCGCAAGCCGAGCTGGCCCGTCGACGGGTCGAGGAAGCGGGTGTAGCGGATCGTGTCGAGATCCGACTGCAGGACTACCGCGATCTGTCGGGTGAGACGTTCGATGCGATCTCCTCGATCGGCATGTCGGAGCACGTCGGTCACGGAAAGTTGAACCAGTACTTCGAGACCCTGCACTCGGTGTTGGTGCCCCAGGGTCGCCTGTTGAACCATGCGATCTCGTCGGTCGGCGGGTCGACGCTCGGCTCACGCTCGTTCGTCGGCCGGTACGTGTTCCCGGACGGCGAACTCATCGATGTCGGCGAGAGCGTTCTGGCGATGGAGCGCGCCGGTTTCGAAGTGCGCGATGTCGAGTCGCTCCGCGAGCACTACGCGAAAACCTTGCGCTGCTGGGTCGCCAACCTCGAGTCGAACTGGGACGAGGCCGTCAGGCTCGTCGGTGTGCCGCGCGCCAAGATCTGGCGGCTGTACATGGCGGGGTCGGCGGTCGGTTTCGAGGATGGTGGCATCGGCATCCATCAGGTCCTCGGTGTCGTTCCGACCGAGACCGGCAACTCGCGCATGCCACCGACGCGCCGCGACTGGAACTGAGCTGTTTCAGAACAGCAGCTGGCTCACGGTGTAGATCACGAGACCGGCGAGCCCGCCGACGATCGTGCCGTTGATGCGGATGAACTGGAGGTCGCGGCCGACCTGCAGCTCCATTCGCTCGCCTGTCGCCTTGCCGTCCCACTTCGCGACGGTGCCGGCGATGAGATCGGCGACCTCGCCGCGGTAGTGGTCGACGACGTGTCCGGCAGCGCGCATCACCCAGTCGTCGACCTTCGCCTGCAGCTCCGCCTCGTCGGCGAGACGACGGCCGAGCGATGTCAGTGATCGATCGAGGCGTTGGCGCAGCTCGCTCGTGGGATCGTCGAGCGCCCCGACGGTGTTGCGCTTGAGCTCGCCCCACAGCGAGCCGAGCCAAGCACGCACATCCGGGTGCGCGAGCAGCTCGGTCTTCAGCTCCTCACCCTTCGCCAAAAGTTCCGGGTCACCGCGGAGCCGATCCGAGAACGCGACGACACGCGCGTCGATCGACTTGCGAACCTCGTGGTCCTTGTCGGCGGCGACATCGGCGAGGAAGGAGTGCACCGCGCCATAGATCTTGGCGAACAACTTGTCGTCGATCGTCTCGGGGATCCACCACGGCGATTCGTGTTCGAGTCGCTCCCTGAAGGTCTTTCGGTTGTCGTCGAGGAAGCCGCGGAGACCGGTGAGCACCGCGTCGAGCAGACGCTGGTGGTGGCCACCTTCGACGGCGAGATCGATGGCCTTGCCGACGAGTGGAGCGACGGGAGTGGCGCGCACGCGACGCTCGACCAACGTCTCGAGCGCCGATGCGACATCGCGGTCATCGAGCACCTCCAACGCACCGCGCAGCAGATCGCCGACGCCCTCGCCGGCCTTCGCTGCGTTTTGCGGATCGGCCAGCCAATCACCGAGGCGCTTGCCCACCTTCGCGCCCGCCAACCGCTCGTTGAGGACTTCGCGCGTGAGGAAGTTGGTCTGTACGAACTCGCCCAACGACCTTCCGATCTGGTCCTTGCGATGCGGGATGATGGCCGTGTGCGGGATCGGTATGCCGAGCGGGTGGCGAAACAGCGCCGACACTGCGAACCAATCCGCGAGCGCGCCGACCATGGCAGCCTCGGCGAACGCGCGCACGTAGCCGACCCAGTCGTGCGACTGCTCGAGCCAACGGGCGATGAAGAACACGGCCGTCACCACGAGCAGCAGTGCCGTCGCGATCACCTTCATCTTCCGCAAGGCCGTGCGCCGCTCGAGATCGGCCGCCGACATCACTTCCACGGCGGCGACCCTACTGTCCGTCCTGCGCGCCGAGCGGTGTGATCCTCAGGTCGAAGCGCGGATCGGACCACGACCGCAGAGCTGCCATCGGATGACCGCGACTGGTGACGAGATGACGGGCGAGACGGCCCTTGGCGATCTTCGCATCGTGTCCGGCGATCTTGCCGTTGCGTTCCACGAATGTGATCTGCACACCTCGGACATCCGCGGTTGCGCACGCGGCGCGGTGCTCGTTCGGCAACAGGTCGACGACGAACCGGTCAGATGCCCACTCGCTGAGCGACTGGGCGACGACCGGTCGCCACCACGTGCTCAACTTGCCGTACGGCGCCAACGACGCGCCCATCTTGAGTCGGTACTCCGGGGTCGGATCGTCGAGCGCCACGAGCCCGAGGAGTCCCGACATGACGACCACTGACGACATCGCCCGGTGTCTCGCGTCGGCGCCAAGGCTGCCGACGTCGAACCCTTCCCACACGACTCCTGTGTACCGTTGCCATGCGGGCATCGACAGCGCGGTCGCGAGTTGAGTGTTGGCCGCTCGCGCCGCCGCGAGGTGCTTGCCACCGACGCCCAGCAACTTCTCGTTGCCACCCCGAACGCGTGCGAGTCGACGCACGAGCATCGACCGCCGCCGCTCGAGTTCGGGAAACGTCCCGAGACCTGGAAGCCATCCTGCTTCGTCTCCGCCGGCCGCCTTGCCTTCGGATGGCGGCAGCAGCAACCCGAGTCGAACCGCCGCGGGCGCCATGCCCTATGTCTACAGGAGACGTCGCGCGGTGCTCGCGGTTTTGGATCTGGGTGCCAACCAGTCTCACGGACCTGCGGTTCGTCTCGAGAGTGGCGCCCAGATCGGCGCGGCGGCGGGCGGGTGGGTGGCCGGCGGGGGGCCGACGTTGTGAATCGTCAGTGACGATACGAGCCGTCGCGGTTTTGGATCTGGGTGCCAACCGGTCTCAGGGACCTGCGGTTCGTCTCGAGAGTGGCGCCCAGATCGGCCGGCGAAGCGAACTTTGAATCGTCACTGACGATTCACGAAGGATTGGGGTGGCTGACGACTCGACGCGGCTCGCGATCAGACGGCGACCATCAGTTCGGCGACTTCCGGGTTGGTTCGAAGCTTGCGGATGATCCTGTCGCGCGTCGGCCCGAGACTGCCGATCGGCCGACCGCTGATCGTGCTGATCTGGCGGTAGTCGTACGCCCGCTCGTCCATCAACAGGCGCAGCACACGTTGGTCGGTCTCGCGCATGTCGGCGGCCGCCCGATTCACGACGGACACGCGCTCGCAGCGTTGCATCGCAATGTCGGGGTCGGGCTGGTCGTCGCACTGTGCGTCGGCAAGGGCGACCACGTTGTCGGCGACGATGCATCGGCTTTCCCGGCGTTGAATGCGACGCGCCGAGTTGAGTGCAACTGTCCACAACCATGCACCCACGCGCTCTGGATCGGCGATGCGATCCCCGACGCGGACGAACGTGAGCCATGTGTCCTGCACGGCATCGTCCACATCGGTCGAGCAGCGCAACACTCGGCGCGCCGCGGCCTTCACGAGAGATTCGAATATCGACACCAGCTCGACCAACGCCTTGGCGTCGCCGTTGAAATGACGTTGGACCAGAGCCGCTACGTCCTCGGGGTTTGCGTTCGACCTCATGGGTCAACGAAACCATGCAAGGGCGGTTGCTGACCACGCCCATGTGCGTGTCCCAACACGCAATGTTGCGTGTTGGTGTACGGTAGGGTCATCGCCGCAACCGTCGCATTGTTCGCCTCGCTACCGGAACGAGAACGCGTTGCGCTCGAGGAACGGTGTCGGCACCTTCGACTTCCGGCGGACGCGTACTTGTACCACGAGGGACAGGCGGGTGATGCTGTCTATGTCGTCGTCGCCGGCCGCATCGGCATCTGGAGCGGTGGAGAGCGCGGCGATCCTGTGCTCCTCGCGATCCTCGGCCCCGGCGAGATGTTCGGCGAGATGGCGATCCTGTCGAACGAGCGCGTCCGAACTGCGACGGCTCAGGCGCTGTCCAAGGTCGAGGTGATTCAGATCTTGCGCGCCGACATCGAGGCGCTGCGCCGGCGCTACCCGCGCATCTCCGACGTCTTCATCGAAGCGCTGCTGCGACTCGTCCAACGGCTCACGACGCAGGTCAGTGAGCTGTCCGAGCTCGACAGCTCGACTCGCCTCTACCGGCAGCTCTGGCGACTCGGTGATGTCTACGAGAAGCGTCGCGCCGGCGCCGAGCTACCGATCAGCCAGCAGCAGCTCGCCTCGATGACGGGAGTGGGGTTGCGCATCACGAATCGTGTCCTCAACGAGGCCAGGGTCGAGGGGATCCTGGAGACCGGCAAGAAGCGGATCGTGGTCAACGACTGGACGATGGTGCGACGGCGCGCCGGCCTTCGGTTTCGCCCTGCGTGACGTGCGCCGCGCCGCAGTCGACCCGCTCACCAGCCCGTTCGCGGCGCTCGACTTCATCGTGACACCCCCTCCGTAAGATGGATTCACCATGACGATGCCGGACGAGCTCACTGCAAACCGACGCGTCGCGCTCGATCTCGAAACGCTCAACCCTGACCAACTCGATGCTGTCGTGCACCGCGGCGGCCCGCTGCTCGTCGTCGCCGGAGCAGGTTCAGGCAAGACGCGCGTGCTGACACACCGGATCGCGCATCTCATCGAAGAGGGCGTTCCGCCGTCGGCGATCCTGGCGATCACCTTCACGAACAAAGCGGCGGAGGAGATGCGTCACCGCGTCGCTCAGTTGGTCGGCCCCGTCACGCGAGCGATGTGGGTGTGCACCTTCCACTCGGCGTGCGTGCGGATACTGCGGGCACACGGCGACCGGCTCGGCTACCCGCGCACGTTCAGCATCTACGACCAGGCGGATTCGCAGCGGTTGGCGGCGTACGTCGTGCGTGATCTGCACCTCGATGCCAAGCGGTTCCCGCCACGTGCCGCGCACGCGCAGATCAGCTTGTGGAAGAACGAGCTCATCACGCCGGAGCAAGCGTCAGAGCGGGCCTCCAACATCTTCGAGCGCAAGCACGCCGACATCTACGTCGACTACCAAGCCCGTCTGTTGAAGGCGGGGGCGATGGACTTCGACGATCTTCTGATGAAGACGGTCGAGCTGTTCCGGTCGCACCCCGACGTGCTGGCGCACTACCAGCAGCGGTTCCAGCACGTCCTGATCGACGAGTACCAGGACACCAACATGGCCCAGAACGAGCTCGCGCTCGCTCTCGCCGCCGGCCATCAACAGATCACGATCGTGGGCGATCACGATCAGAGCGTGTACCGGTTCCGCGGTGCCGATCTGCGCAACATCGCCCAGTTCGAAGAGGCGTTCGACAACGTCACGACCATCGTGTTGGACCAGAACTACCGGAGCACGCAGGCGATCCTCGACGCCGCCAACGCGGTCATCACCAACAACTCCGGCCGCAAGGACAAGCAGTTGTGGAGCGAGCTCGGCACCGGTGACCGGATCGTTCGATACCACGCCGAGGACGAAGGCGATGAGGCGACGTGGGTGGCACGGACGATGCAGTCGTTGCAGAGCGATGCCACGTTCATGTGGAAGGAGATGGCCGCGTTCTACAGGACGAACGCGCAGAGCCGCGTGCTCGAGGAAGCGCTGATGCGTTTCGGCATTCCGTACAAGGTCGTCGGTGGAACGCGGTTCTACGATCGCCGCGAGATCAAGGATGCGATGGCGTACCTGCGCGCCATTGCGAATCCTGCGGACGAGGTCAGCGTCAAGCGAGTGCTCGGCGTGCCGAAGCGCGGCGTCGGCGAGTCGAGCGTTGCGAAGCTCGATGCGCTGGCCGCCAGCCGTGGCATCACGTTCGTCGAGGCGATGCGTCAGGCGCAGGATGCCGGACTCACCGGCTCGTCGGCGCGAGGTGTCGAGTCGTTCGTGCGGCTGCTCGACGAGCTCGCCCTCAAACTCGACGATGGACCCGGCGACCTGCTGCAGGCGGCGTTGACCGACAGCGGCTACTTGGCGGAGCTGGAAGCGGAGGGTTCCGTCGAATCAGCTGGTCGTATCGAGAACCTCGGCGAGCTGGTCGGTTCGGCACGTGAGTTCACTCGGCTCGACGAGTTCCTCGAGCAGGTCGCGCTCGTCGCGGACACCGACGATCTCGACGACGACAACCGCGTCGTGTTGATGACACTGCACTCGGCGAAAGGGCTCGAGTTCCCTGCCGTCTTCCTCGTGGGGATGGAGGAGGGTGTCTTCCCGCACAGCAGAGCGCTCACCGAGCCAGTCGAACTGGAAGAAGAACGTCGCCTCGCGTACGTCGGCATCACGCGGGCTCAGCAACGGTTGTTCCTCGCGCACGCATGGAGCCGTCAGCTGTTCGGCAGCACCAACTACAACCCGCCGTCCCGCTTCCTCGACGAGATCCCTGCCGAGCTGATCGAGCACACCGGCGCGGTCAGTGGACGCAGCACGTACGGGCGGCAGAGCTATCGAGCGCGCGACCAATGGTCGGATCCGCCGCCGTACCGGCGAGTCGATCGAGACGACGGCGGCGAGGCCGACCGACATCGCGAGCGCGTCGTGGAAGCCGCTCTCGCAGCGGGCCGCCGCGACAAGCAACCGTCGCCGTCGAACTCGCAGTTGATCGGCCTTCGCGTTGGCGACGATGTCGAGCATCCGGCGTTCGGCGAAGGCGTCATCATCGACATCCACGGCCAGGATGACAAAGCGGAAGCGACCATCCGCTTCCGCGAAGCTGGGACCAAACATCTCTCGTTGGCATGGGCCCCGCTGAAAAAGCTGTAACGATGTCTGCGTGATCCACCACAGCGCCGAGACGCTGCGCAAGCGGCAGATGATGACGCGCGCCTGGGCAGGTTTGGTGATCGCGTGGTCGGTGATCCGCACCATCATCATCTGGGCGGCGCTCGGCAACTACGGATTCAACCCGTGGATCTATCTCGCGATCGACCTCGTGTGTTCCACGATCGACGCGATGACGACCCCGCGGATGGTGCTGCGCTTCGTCGACGAGCGTTACCGATCGGCGAGCAAGTGGGGCGTGGTCTCGCTTGTTGCGTACATCGTTCCCGACATCTACATCTTCGAGGGCACGCGCACGCTGCCGAAGAAGGTCATCGTCGTGCTCTGCCTCGTCATCATCACGATGCTGGTTCTCGCGATCGTCACGATCGTGCGCAAGGTTCGCAAGTGCCGTGCCGAACGAGCTGTGATCGAAGCGATGGCCTCTGTTCAAGGGCGTGCTTGAATTGGTCCATGAAAGCAGCGATCCTCGTCGAGAGCCTCACCGGTAACACGTGGAAGGCCGGCGAGATGATCGCCGATCAGTTGCAGCAAGCCGGTTGGTCGATCACCGGGTTCACGCGTGTTCGCGAGCCCGATTATGCCGCGTTGCAGGCGGCGGATCTGGTGCTCGTCGGGACGTGGATCCACGGTCTGTTCGTCGTCGGGCAGACGCCGTGGGCGCTCGGCGAGATCGCCAAGCTGCCGGTGATGAAGGGGAAGAAGGCCGCGGCGTTCTGCACGTACGCGCTCAGCCCCGGCGGCTCGCTGCACAAGTTGACGGGCGTCCTCGATGCGCTCGGCGCCGAGGTGCTCGGTGGGCTGGCGCTGCACCGAGCCAAGCTCCCGCAGCACACCGAAGAGTTCGCTGCCCGCCTGGTGGAGCGAGCCAGCGAACTGGTGTGACCGGACGCTACGAGGTCGCCCTGTTCTCGTCGATCTCGTCGAGAATCGCCGCCTGCTGATCGACGACGCCTTCCTCCTCGAGTCGCTGGCCAAGCGACTCGTGTTGCTCGTTGCCGCGACCGGTGACGTGCTGCAGGCGTTCGATCATCTCGGACGCTTGCGCTTTGGTGAGGTCGTCGGGCACCTCTTCGCCGGCTTCTCGCGCCAGCGTGTTGAGGTAGGACCGCTGCGGGCCCGTCATCGGCTCGTCGCCCGTCACCCACTGGTCGGTCGGCTTCTCCGCGCTCGGATCGTTGTTCGTCATGGGCGAATCTGTACCCCGGTCGCGGGCTCGCGAATCGGGGTCAGTCAGGAATCAGGTCGAGCGTGAGGATGCCATCGGCGCTGACCACCGGAGCGATGCCTTTGGCCGGCCGTGCCAAACCATCGACACCGAGGTTCCGCCCTTCACAATCCGTGAACCGATCGGTGTGCTGAACCTGCGTCACCTTGCACGTGATCGGCCGGTCCTTCGGATGCCCGAGGTAGATGTTCCAGCCCTCCATCGGGTTCGCACTCGAGTGGTCGAGCACGATCGAATTGTCGCCGTCGGTCCCCAACAGGTCGGGAAACAGGACCGGTCCGTCCTCATCGATGATCGCTGCGTAGCGGATCACCGAACCCGGTGTGAACACGTTCGTCGCGAGGTTCGCAGTGGCTCCGCTTCCATTCTGCGCGACGAGGCTGGCGATGCCCCACAGCACGAGTGCGATCAGCCCGAAGAACCCGATTCCGCCGAGCACCGGTGCGACAGCGCGTGCGAGTGGTGAACGTAGCTGTGGTCGTCGCACCAACACAGTGTGCCCTTGGTAGCGATTGGAGCCAACCGATGATGTGGTCGTATGGTTCGGGTTTCGTGAAACGCCCGTATCGCGTCGTGGTCGCCAAACCCGGTCTCGATGGTCATGATCGCGGCGCGAAGACGATCACCAGGGCGCTGCGCGACCACGGGTTCGAGGTGATCTACACAGGTTTACATCAGACTCCCGAGCAGATCGCCGAGACAACGTTGCAAGAGGATGCGGATGCCGTGGGACTGTCGCTGCTGAGCGGCGCGCACCTGACGCTGTTTCCGCGCGTGATGGAAGAGCTCAAGACTCGCGATCTCGACGATGTCTTGGTGTTCGGTGGCGGGGTCATCCCCGAGGCCGACGCCCGCGTCCTGCGCTCGCAGGGTGTTGCCGAGATCTTCGGTCCCGGCAGTTCGTTGAAGGGCATCAGTGCGTGGTTGGAAGCTGCGTTGGACAGCAAGGAGAACTAGTTGGATCTGTTCGAGTATCAGGGCAAGCAATACTTCGCGCGGTACGACATCCCGGTGTCGCCTGGCGGCGTCGCGACCACCGTGGACGAAGCGGTTGCCCAAGCGGATGCAGCCGGTTACCCGGTCGTCGTCAAGGCCCAGGTGCAAGTCGGTGGAAGAGGTAAAGCCGGGGGCATCAAGCTCGCCAACGATGCCGAAGAGGCGCGATTGCATGCCTCCAACATCTTGGGGATGGACATCAAGGGGCACATCGTCAAGCGGGTCTGGGTGGAGCGCGCCAGCGACATCGCCGAGGAGTACTACGCCTCGTTCACTCTCGATCGCTCGGCGAAGAAGCACTTGCTCATGCTGTCGTCAGAAGGCGGAGTCGAGATCGAGACCGTCGCCGTGTCCAACCCCGATGCCATCGTGATGCGCCACATCAATCCGATCGACGGACTGTCCGTCGCCGACGCGCATCAGGCGTGCGTCGACGCGAAGCTGAATCCTGCAGCGCTCGACGGCGCCGCCGAGATCTTGGTCAAGCTGTATCGATGCTTCACCGAGGGCGATTGCGACCTCGCCGAGATCAACCCGCTGATCCTGCGCCCCGACGGTGGCGTGCACGCCCTCGACGCGAAGGTCAGCCTCGACAACAACGCGGCCTTCCGTCATCCCGAATGGGACGAGTACCGCGCGACCGAGGAGCTCGATGAACGCGAGCGCATGGCGCGTGAGCACGATCTGCAGTACATCGGTCTGGACGGAACGGTCGGGATCATCGCCAACGGTGCTGGACTTGCGATGAGCACGTTGGACGTCGTGAACCAGGTGGGTGGCACGGCGGCGAACTTCCTCGACATCGGCGGCGGCGCCAACGCGGACGTGATGGCCGCAGCGCTGGAGGTCATCAACTTCGACCAGAAGGTCAAGAGCATCTTCATCAACATCTTCGGTGGGATTACCCGCGGTGAGGAAGTGGCGAAGGGGATCGTCGAGGCGCTCGGTCGAGTCGACCTGCGCGCTCCGATCGTGATCCGCCTCGACGGCACGAACGCCGAAGAGGGTCGGGCGATCCTGGCGAGCGCCGGCATCCCGAAGTCGAAGTTGACGTCCGAACCGACGATGCTCGATGCGGCGCGTGCTGCCGTCGCCATCTCCAACGGAACGGCGGTCTGACGATGGCCATCTTCGTCAACGCCGACACCAAGGTCATCGTCCAAGGTCTCACCGGCGGCCAAGGCAAGTACCACGGCCTGCGCAACAAGGCGTACGGGACGCAAGTCGTCGGCGGCGTCACGCCGGGCAAAGGCGGCCAGGAGGTCGCGACGCCGGAAGGCGACAGTGTGCCGATCTACGACTCGGTGGCCGAAGCAGTCGCCGCGACCGGCGCGACCGCGTCGTTCATCGCGGTCCCGCCGAAGGCTGCGTCTGCCGCGATCCTCGAAGCAGCCGCAGCCGGCATCGGGTTCATCGTGTGCATCACCGAGGGCATCCCGGCGCAGGACGAGGCCAAGGTCTTCAACACGCTTGTTCGTGACTTCCCCAACACGCGACTGCTGGGCCCGAATTGCCCGGGGATCATCAGCCCAGGGAAGTGCAACATCGGCATCACGGCAGGCGAGATCGCCCAGTTGCCGACGGCGACGGGCCCGAACGTCGGCATCGTCTCGCGTTCGGGCACGCTGACCTATCAGGCCTTGTACGAGTTGAAGCAGCGCGGCATCGGCGTGTCGACGTGTGTCGGCATCGGCGGCGATCCGGTCCCCGGGACCAACTTCATCGATTGCCTCAGTGAGTTCCAAGCAGATCCCGAGACCCACGCGATGATCCTCATCGGCGAGATCGGTGGCTCGGCTGAGGAGGAGGCGGCCGCGTTCATCGAATCGTCCGTGACGAAACCGATGAGCGCATACATCGCCGGCGTCACCGCACCCGCCGGCAAGAAGATGGGCCACGCCGGGGCCATCGTCAGCGGCGGCAAGGGCACCGCGCAAGGCAAGATGGATGCCCTGCGCGCCGCCGGCGTCCACGTCGGTCTCAACCCCACCGAAGCCGGCGACCTGATGGCCGCCATCCTCGCCACCTTGTAACCCAGCCCCGGCCGCTCGCCGCCGCGCACAGCCCCGTCTCACACCACCGCCCGCTCCACCCATCCCACCCCCACATCCGTCTGTGTAAGCGTTCAGACGTCGCCCGGCTCTGTGCGGTTACTCAGAGCGCCGGGTGTTGTGGCGGCGGGGTGCGCAGCGATTGAATCCGGCCGGGTGACCAAGCAACGCCGCCGACAGGCGGTCAC
>DASWRR010000426.1:0-2104 GCA_036403055.1 Ilumatobacteraceae bacterium
GCAAGGGACTGACGGCGGCGCGCGCTGTTGATGCCGACACCGTCATCGAGGAGCTTGCCGCGTCAGGCCTCCGCGGTCGTGGCGGTGCTGGATTCCCGACCGGTGTGAAGTGGCGAACGATCAAGTCGTTCGCTTCGCCAACGCTGCGGACGTCCGTCGTCGTGAACGCCGCAGAAGGCGAGCCGGGCACGTTCAAGGACCGCTCGATACTGCGGGCGAACCCATACGCCGTCATCGAGGGAGCACTCATCGGTGCGCGGGCGATGGATGCAGTGTCCGTGGTGATCGCGACGAAAGCGACGTTCACCGACGAAGTGACCCGGCTGCGGGCGGCCATCGGTGAGCTCGCCAGCGCAGGGTGGCTCGGCGATGTGGACGTCCAAGTGGTCGAAGGCCCGTCCGAATACCTCTACGGCGAAGAGACCGCACTGCTCGAGGTGATCGACGGGCGACCTCCTTTCCCGCGGATCGCGCCGCCGTTTCGTCGTGGCATCGTCGAGGTCGTCGACGCGGACGCGGTGTCGTCCGAGAGCGGCTTGCCCGCCGAGGTGCAGATGGCAGGAACTCAGCAGGACAGCACGGCGCCTCCTGTCCTCGTCAACAACGTCGAGACGATGGCCAACGTGCCGGCCATCATCGCGAAGGGTGCGAAGTGGTTTCGATCGGTCGGGACGGCGGAGTCGCCCGGAACGATCACGTGCACGGTGACCGGCAACGTTCGGCATCCGACGGTTGTCGAAGTTGCGATGGGAACGCCCTTGCTCGAAGTCATCAAGTCCGCCGGAGGCGAGGTACGCAACGAATCAGTTCTCGCCGTCCTCGTCGGCGTCTCGAGCGCCCCGCTGACGGCGGCGCAGTTGGAGACACCCGTCAGCTACGAAGCAATGGCGTCGATCGGGAGTGGACTCGGCTCCGCGGGATTCATCGTCGTTGCGGACAACACAGATCCCGTCGGGCTCGCCGCCGGAGTGTCTCGGTTCCTCGCCGTCGAGTCGTGCGGTCAATGCACTCCGTGCAAGCAGGACGGCGGCGAGATCGCCCGGTTGTTGGAGTGCGCGGCCCGCGGTGAGGCAACACCCGACGATCTCGTGACGGTGCGTGACCGCCTGACGACCGTGCCTGACGGGGCGCGGTGCAGCCTTGCGACGCAGCACCAGGTGGTCGTGGGAAACCTGCTCGACACCTTCGAGCGGCGCGTGACCGAACAGTTCCAGGAAGGTGCTCCGGCAGTCGACGTGCAACTGCTCGCACCACTGCTCGACATCAACAACCAAGGCACGAGCGTCGACGTGTCGTTCGCAAGCAAGAAGCCGGACTGGACGTACGACGACATCGACAGCGGCAAGACGCCGGTCGAACGGTTCACGGATCACCGCGCCGACGAGCCGGATCCGCTCGACCCCTCGGCCGACGGTGACGGTCGGCTCTGACGGTCGGCTCTGAAATCGACGGCGCCCTATAGGATTCCGCTCCGTGCCGACCACCACCCATGCCCATCTGTGGGGTTGGGGTCGAACGAACCCGACAGTTGCTGACACCGTCACGGTCGACGCACGCGGACTTCGCGCTGCCGTCAAGGAGGCGGGGCCTCGTGGCGCTCTTGCCCGCGGGCTGGGCCGCAGCTATGGCGATGCCGCGCAGAACGGCGGCGGTCTCGTGCTGCGCCTCGCGTCGGCTGCCGGCGACATCGTGCTCGACTCATCCGCAGCGACAGCGACAGCGACCGTCGGCGGTGGAGTCAGCATCGACGAGCTTCTACGGGTCATCGTGCCGCGCGGCTTCTTCGTTCCTGTCACGCCAGGGACGCGATTCGTCACCATCGGCGGCGCGATCGCGAGTGACATCCACGGCAAGAACCATCACGTCGACGGATCGCTCGGCAATCACGTCACGGCGATCACCATGATGCTGGCCGACGGCTCGACGGTCGTCGTCGGGCCGGACAGCCGTCCCGAGCTGTTCTGGGCGACGGTCGGAGGAATGGGTCTGACCGGCGTTGTCATCGACGCGACCATCAAGCTGCTGCCGATCGAGACGAGCAGGATGCGCGTCGACACATCGCGCGTCCCGGACCTCGACACGTTGCTTGCAACGATGAGCGACG
>DASWRR010000427.1:0-13922 GCA_036403055.1 Ilumatobacteraceae bacterium
CAGGCCAGATCGCTGGTGCCGTAGTTGAAGCCGCCGCCGCGCTTCTGCACGATCAAGGGAAGTGGCTCACCCTCGCGGTTGGTGTAACCCGGCGGGAACACCACGTCGGCGCCGTCGCTCTCGACGAGCAACCCAGCAGTTCGCAACCGCTCGACCACCTCGGGCAACAGGTCGTTGTAGGTGCTCTCGCCGGCCAGGTCGTCGTCGGTCAGCAGCACGCCCATCTTGCGGTACAGCGTGTTGAAGTAACGCATGCTCAAGTCGACGAGCAGCTTCCACAACCGCATCGTTTCGGGGTCGCCACTCTGCAGCAGTACGACTCGCTGCCGGGCCCGGCCCTGGAACACCTCGCTCGAGTCGAACTTGGCCCTCGCCTCTTTGTAGAAGCCATCGAGGTCGCCGACGCTGAGGCCGGCCGCAGCATCGGTCTCGCCGATGTCGAGCAGGTGCTCGATCAGCATGCCGAATGGTGTGCCCCAGTCACCGACGTGGTTCTCGCGGATCACCGTATGACCGACGAAGTCGAGAATGCGCACCAGCGCGTCCCCGATCACCGTGGTGCGCAGGTGGCCGATGTGCATCTCTTTGGCGATGTTGGGCGCCGAGTAGTCGACGACGACACGCTCGCTCAGCGTGGCGCAGCGCACCCCGAGTCGATCGTCGCCGGCAAGCGAGATCAACTGCTGCTGGAGAAACGACTCGTCGAAGGTGACGTTGATGAACCCGGGCCCAGCCACCTCGACGGTTGCCTTGCCGGCGAGGTCGGCAGCGGCGACGACATCGATGGCGACGTCACGCGGCGAACGGCCGAGCTGCTTGGCCAAGGCGAGCGCACCGTTGGCCTGAGCGTCGGCACGATCGCTCGGCCGCACGACCGGGTCGACGTCGCCGCCCCCGGCGACGCTGGCGAACGCCGGTGCCAGCAAGTCGGCGACGATGACGAGGGGATCGGCCATGAACGTTCGATCGTACCCCTGCGCTCATTCGGCGACATGCTCGAATTGCTGCCGCACGGCACCACGTCGGTGCCGTCGGGCAACACTTCGCCGGTGAGCGTGCGGGACTGCGACGGGTTCGTCGCTATCCTCCCAGGCAATCCCGCCCTCGTAGCTCAGGGGATAGAGCATCGGTTTCCGGAACCGTGTGTCGCATGTTCGAATCATGCCGAGGGCGCTCAAAATCCCTTGATCCATCGATCTGGGCGCCAACCTCCGTTCACCGCCGCAGGTCCCGGGGAACTGTGGCACCCAGATCCGCTCGCGACGGTCGGGCTACGCGGCGTGAAGTGAGTGCACGATCGCCCGGGCGATGGCCGGGTCGAGTCCGACGCCGATGCTGATTCTGACGACATGCGTGCCGGTCCCGACGAGAAGGTCGATCATCGGGCTGACGGTGTCGACATCGGGCAGGGCGCGGTCGATCACCGACACGTCGAGGCCGTCGACCGTGCCGTGTGCCACGACCGTTCCTCCAACGGTTTCGTCGGTACGGAGCTCTCGTACCCAGACGCCGTCGGCTGGGTCGACCGGACGCCCCAACGAAACTGCGCATGAGACAGCGAAGTTCGCAGCATGGCCGGTGATCGCTCGAGGCACATCAACGAACCATCCGTAGGCGCACGTACCCGGATCGGGAAAGAACCCGTCGGCGATGTTCTGAGTCGGGAGGTCGAACAGCGGCCAGCTCGGTGGCACGAGCACGGAGACGCGGTCCACAGTCACAGGCTGCCAGTCCGTCGTCGACAGCGTTGGACCGGTCTCGAGGGCGCGGCGCGCCCCGGATTCACCGAACGTGTCGAGGATCTGTTGGGCGTCGGCAGCGGCGACGCTGACGTCGATTCCATTTGCCAGCCGATCGTCAATGCCGACCGGATCGGTGGTGTCCGGAAGTCGCCAGGCGTCGAACTGGCCGACGCGCGCGTCCGGCGGTGTCGTTGGTGGCGGACCGGCGGACGCGTCGATCACGAGGCGACGGGCGATGTCGGGGGCCGGACCGCAGCTTTCCGGCGATGCGAGGAACGCAAGCAGCACGACCCCGTCGGACGGGCCGATCGCGCACGACAGGGAGAACGGTGCGGTCCAGTTGGGCGGCACGGCAAATCGCACTGCGCCCACATCCATCACCCGCCAGCCGGCCGGGATCGCGGGTGCAACCTGTTCCGTACCGAACGTGTCGAGCCACGACGAGTCCGCGGGTTTCGCAGGTTCGGCTCGTTCCGCGGGTTGCGCTGTCGTCGACGACGCCTCGGTCACCGGTGCCACTGCCGGAGAACTGGCCATGGAGCCGCAGCCGGCGCCGAACACGACCAGGAAGGCCACGACACGCACACGGATCACGAACGATTGGACGCTGCGAATCGTTCGATGGTTCCCACGAGCGATCTGGGCGCCAAGCTCGGTTCACCACCGCAGATCGGCGACAGCGTCTGGCACCCAGATCGGAACAAGGGGCCGCGGCAGGGCGGGATCGTTGCGGGTGTGGCTGGCACCACTCGCCGAAGGGCACCATCACCCTTGCGGCGACGGGCGCGGCGAGTGATGATCGTGGTCGTGCGAGGCACCTCTGCTGGAACGCTCTGGAGCAAGGGCGACATCCGCTCGCGGCTCGCGTCGCTGGTGGTGCTCGGTGTGCTCGCCGGGTTGACCATCGGGGTTGCGACCGCGGCCTTCGATGGCGCCCGTCGGACGGATTCTGCACTGACTCGCCTTCGAGAGCGGACCAACGCGAGCGACGCAGTGGTCTTCGCAACGCAGGCCGACCTCATCACTCCGGACTGGACGAAGCTCTCCCATCGGCCGGAGGTCGCGAAGGTCATCCGCTGGGCCCTCGCGTTCGGAACCATCGACGGCGATCCCGACGGGGTGCTCTTCATGCCGGTGGACGACGTGTGGTTGAACCAGGTCGACCATCCCATCGTCGTCGCCGGGCGCATGTTCGACCCGCGAGCCGCTGACGAGATAGTGGTCACCGACGACGTCCCGTACAACAACGGCAAAATGCCGAAGGTCGGCGACACATTGCCCTTCGCGCCGGCGCCGATCGACCCGACGTCGGGCGCTGCCCCGCCCCCCGTCACGATGCACGTCGTCGGCATCATCCACACGCCGCTCAGCTACGTCTTCACCGGTGGCGGCTTCTTGTCCCCCGGCTTTCGCGACAAGTACGGCGGCGTTGCCTCGATCGCGGAGAACGCACTGATCAAATTGGCTCACGGACCCGCGGAGATCGGGCTGCTACGACGCGATGCCAGCACCGACGTCGCCGAGGGCGTACCGGTGCTCGACTTCCACGTGACCGCACGTCGTGTCACCGCGACGACCGACGTCGAGGGCGCGATGCTGAGATTGCTCGCGGCGATCGTCGCGCTCGCCGGGTTCGCATTCATCGGACAAGCGCTCGCGAGGTCGGCTGCGACGATCGCATCCGATGCGCCGACGCTGCGCGCTCTCGGGATGACGAAGCGCGAGCTCGTACTCGCAGCGATGCGTCCGCACGTCATCACGTTCGCGGTTGCGGTCGTGGTTGCTACGTTCACCGCGGTTGTCGCATCGCGCTGGTTTCCTGTCGGCCTTGCAGCGCAAGTCGATCCCGACCGCGGAATTCGCGTCAGCGTGGTGACGATCGCGATCGCCGTCGTGGTGGCACTCCTGCTCACCGTGACGGTCGCTGTCGCGGGCGCTGCACGGGCGGCGCGCTCGACCGACCAACGCGTTGCTCGGCGCGGCGCCTGGTCGTCGCTGCTACCGGTCGCCCGGCCGGTCGTTGCTCGCATCGGCACGCGATTCGCGTTCGAGAGCGGCGGCGTGAAGCGCAAGGCCAGCGCGTGGCCGGCACTCATCGGGGCAGCTGCGGCCGTTGCCGGTGTCGTCGCGATCGTGACCGTCAACAACGGCCTAGCGAACGCGATCGATCACCCCGAAGTCGCCGGTGTCGCGTGGGACGCAACGGTCGTACCGAAGCAGGACGACATCACCCTCGATTCCGGGGTGCGTTCCGCGGTCGTCGAGAAGATCGCCCACCAGCCCGGCGTCGAAGCCGTCAGCAGCATTGGTCGATACGTCACCCAGATCGGCGATCTCGGCGTCCCTGTCTTCACGGTGGTCGATCCCAACACCGGGCCGACCGTTCGCATCGTCACGCTGTCGGGACGGGCCCCGGAACGCGACGACGAGATCGTCCTCGGTCCCTCGACTGCGCGCGATCTCGGAGTGAGAACCGGCGACGACGTGGACCTCGCCGATGGCAGTTCCGCGAAGGTCGTCGGGCTCGGGCTCTTTCCCTCCGACGTCCACGCGCAGTTCGACGAAGGTGCATGGGTCACGCCTCCCAGGTGGAGTCGACTTGCTGCGCCGAGCTACGACGCATCGGACAATCAGACCGTCGGGATGCTCGTCGCCGTCCGCTTCAGCGATCACCATCATACGGACGCGCAGATCGCGGCACTGTCCTCGGCGATGGGCTCGAGCGTCGAGACGGTGCTCGCCGTCGACAAGCCGTCCGAGCTCACCAACCTCCACAACGTCCGCACGCTGCCGACCGTGCTCGCCGTG
Organism: Ilumatobacteraceae bacterium; assembly: GCA_036403055.1. Taxonomy (GTDB): domain Bacteria; phylum Actinomycetota; class Acidimicrobiia; order Acidimicrobiales; family Ilumatobacteraceae; genus JAENVT01. The sequence continues at coordinate 4,551 of DASWRR010000427.1, forward strand.
TTCCTCGCGGTGCTCGGCGCCGTCGCCGTCGGTCACGCGTTGTTCTCGTCGGTGCACAGACGGAAACGCGACTTCGCGGTGATGGAGTCGCTCGGCGTCACGCGCGGTGGCGTGCGTGCGATCATCACGACACAGGCGACAGTCGTCGCGATCGCGGGAGTCGTGGTCGGTGTGCCGGTCGGGCTGATCGCGGGACGCGCAGGTTGGCAAGCAATCACCGATCGTGTGCCGCTGACGTTCCGCTCGCCGTTCACCGCGCTGTCGGTCCTCGCTGTCGTTCCGATCGCGTTGTTGGCCGTCAACATGCTCGCAATCGTTCCCGCTCGACGAGCATCCAACGTCAAGCCTGCCCTTGTCCTCCGGTCGGAGTAACCGCGATGCGAGCCGTTCTGTACCGCGTCCGCAGTGTGCTGCTCCGTCGCTTCGTCGCCACGGTCGTCGTCACGTTCATCGTCGCGGCCGTGTGCGGGGTTGTCATCGCGTTCGGCGCGGGCGCGCGCCGCACCTCGACCGCTCCGGACAGGTACACCGCGTCCTTCGGGGGAGCTTCCGACGCGCTCGTGACGCAGGTCGATCGTGACAAGCCGCGCGACGGCGAGGTCGCTGCACTGCCGGGGGTCAGATCGGTGGAGGCGATCTCGTTCGTCTTCGGTGGACTTCGCAACGCCGCTGGCAACGACCTCGACTTCTCTCTCGTGTTCACTGGTTCGTTGCGGCCGACCGGGCTTCGTCTCGTGGACGGCCGGCCTGCTGACGCCGGGAACGAGCACGAGTTCGTTGCCTCGCGCTCCTTCGTCGAACGAAGCCATGCACGGCTCGGCGACAAGTTCGGTCTCGTCACCGAGACGACCGAACAAGCGCGGCAGAACGGCTTCGACGTCACGGACCCGCAAGGGCCGAGCGTGTCCATCGAGCTCGTCGGAATTCTGGATGGCGCCAGCCAGCTCGACGATCCGACTCCGCTCGTCGTCGTGTCGCCTGCGCTGCTTCGCGAACCCGACCTCGGCCTCTCCGAATCGTTGATGACCATCGATCTCGAACCAGGGTTGACCCTTGCGACGTTCCGAACGGAGCTGGACACACTTCCGAATGCCGCGGGGCTGACCTTGGAACCGGGTGTACTGATCAGCCAGGCGGTTCGCAGCGCAGTGCAGGCACAGGCAAGGGGTCTGTGGGTGCTGGCCGCAGTCGCCGCGATCGCGAGCATCGCAGTGCTCGGTCAGGTGATGACCCGGCAGGTTCGTCCGACGCAGGATGACCGCCATCGACTGTCGTCGATCGGTTTCACCCAGTCGCAGATCATCGCCGAGTCGGTCGGGCGCGCCGCGATCCCCATCGCAATCGGTTCATGCCTCGGCGCTGCGCTTGCCGTCACGGGATCGGGCCTGTTCCCGTTGGGTTTCTCGAAGGTCCTCGAGCCCGCGCCCGGCGTTCGACTCGATTGGCCGATGATGATCGCCGGCGCGGGGTTCTTCATCGTCGGCCTGACGTTGTGGACGTTCGCGGCCGTCGGGTTCAGCACTCGGCCGAATCGTTCGGCGCGACCGTCGGCGTTGCTGGACGCATTCGCCACCCGTGCCTCGAGCGCGACCGCAGCCATCGGGATGCGACTGGCGTTCAGCAAACGTGGACGCGAGCGAGGCTCGGTGCGTGGGTCGGTGATCGGTGTCGTGCTGAGCGTCGCGGGTGTCGTTGCCGCGGTGACGTTCGGCGTGAGCCTCGACCGGCTGGTGCACCAACCATTCCGCTACGGATCGACCTATGACGCAGCGATCGGCGACAACGGCGCGGAGACACTTCCGGACGGTCTCGCGGATCGGCTCGATGCGGACCACGATGTGACTGCATTGACGTTGCTCGCCGGGAGCCAAGTCCGCGTCGGTACGAAGAGCATTCCCATCCTCGGGCTGGACCCCGTTCGAGGCGACGCACGGCCCACGATCCTCGACGGCCGGCTACCAGCCGGCGACGACGAGATCGCGTTCGGTCGAGTGACAGCGCGCGACATCGGCGCGCACGTCGGCGACAGCGTCGAACTCGCCGGCCCGACACGCACCCAGGCCTTCCGGGTCACCGGCCTTGCGGTCGTGCCGGGGCTCGGTTCCAACGACGGACTCGGAGCCGGCGGGATCGTGACCATGGGTGGATTGGGTCGCTTGGACGCAACCGCGCTCGTCACCAGCGCCGGCGTCAAGCTCAGAGTCAGTCGACACCAGTTCTTCTCGTCGATTCCTGAGCTCGCCGGCCTACCCGACGAGCCGCTGTTCATGCCGCCGACGATCGTCAACGTGTCGCGCGTCCGGGCGATCCCGTACGTTCTCGCGGCGGTGCTCGCAGCCCTCGCGCTGCTGACCGTCGGCCATGTGATGTTGACGACGATGCGCAGCCGGCGACGCGACCTCGCGATCCTTCGCTCGCTCGGCGCGGATCGGTCCTGGATCACGCGCGCAGTGCACTGGCAGGCCACGTTGCTCACGGCGCTGCCGGTGATCATCGGAGTGCCCGCCGGGATCGTGATCGGGCGCCTGATCTTCACCGCGTTCGCCGACAGCATGGGAGCGGTCGATGACGCCGCCATCCCGGTGCTGCTGATCGCCGCGGGTGCTGCCGGAGTGTTGGTCGTGGCCAATGCGGTTGCTGCCGCCGTCTCGCAAGGGTCGCGCCGGCGCGAGCCGGCGTTGCTACTTCAAGGCGAGTAGCACTCGATCCGCGGCGTGCCATCCGCACATGCCGTGAACGCCCGCCCCCGGTGGCGTCGAGGCGGAGCACAAGAACAGCGTCGGGTTCGGCGTCGCGTACGAACGCGCTGCGACGGTCGGGCGAAAGATCAACTGCATCCCGCCGTTCGCACCGCCGGCAATGTCACCACCGACGTAGTTCGCGTTGTACGCCTCGAGATCCGTCGGACGAATCACGTGTCGCGCGAGAACGACCGAGCCGAACCCGGGGGCGAAGCGCTCGATCTGTCGCTCGATCACGGCGGTGGCATCGCCGTCGAATCCATGCGGCACATGCGCGTACGCCCACAACGTGTGCTTGCCGGCCGGCGCCCGCGTCGGATCGAAGACCGACGGCTGCACGACGAGCACGAACGGCCGATCGGGCAGACGCCCCGCGGCGACGTCGGCCTCGGCAGCGATGAGCTCACCGAGCGTTCCGACCACGTGCACGGTGCCGGCGCGCCGACAATCCGAGTTGGTCCACGGCACCGGCGCGTCGAGTGCGTAGTCGATCTTGAACGCAGCCGGACCGTGCCGAAATGCCCGCAGCCGCCGGCGATAGGCCAGCGGCAGCGCGTCGCCGGCGATCGACGCGAGCTGCGCCGGGTTGGTGTCGAACAACGCGACGCGATGAGGCGGAAGATCCGCCAACGTCCGCACCGGCGTACTGGTTCGGATGTCGCCTCCGAGCTGACGCAGGCGGCCGGCAAGTGCGTCCGCGACGGCCTGCGAACCGCCCACTGCGACAGGCCACCCGCCGGTGTGAGCGGTGCCTGCGAGCATCAGACCGAACGCGGAAGTGAGCGGTCGCGTCAACCTCAACATCGCGTGCGCTGCGCATCCACCGAACAACGCAGCGGCCTCGTCGGTGCGGAAGCGGCGCGACAACAAGGACGCCGGCTGCAATGCCCTCATCCCGAACTTGGCGAGTGCGACCGGATGTCGCGGCACGGAGAGGACGGGCCCGAGGAGTTGTGGCAGGAGGTCTGGCCAGTCGTCGACGAGCGGCTGCATGAGGCGTCGCCACGAGCGGCCGTCCTCGCCGAGACCGACCGCGGTTTCGTCGACCGATCTGTGGAGCACGCCTGCCCGGCCGCCATCGAGAGGGTGCGCGACCGGTATGTCGGGGAACGCCCATCTCAAACCGTGCGCGGCCAGCGTGTCGAGCGACAGCGCCGGCGCGCCGACGCCGAGGGCATGAACTGCGGCACACACATCGTGTGTGAACCCGGGCAGCGTGAGCTCAGCTGAACGGGTCCCGCCACCAACCGTCTCGGCGGCTTCGAGGACGAGAACGGAGTGGCCGCGTTCGGCGAGCCGCACCGCCGCGGCGAGACCGTTCGGACCGGAGCCGACGACGATCGCATCCCACCGCTCGACGGGTGCGCGCACTACTCGCGGGCTTTCTCGCGACGGTGATCCCCCGCGAGCATCGCGAGCTTGTCGTGGTCGACGTGGTCGGGCGAGACGGCAGCGACCTTGCAATCGGTCACGGCACGAAGCGTCGCTGTTCGCGCTCCCTCCAACCTCGCCCGCTCACCGAACACCGCGCCGGGTCCGAGCTCGGCGAGCTTGTCGTCATCGACCTCGACCACGAGCACCCCGTTCAACAACAGGTAGATGTCGTCGTCGGTCGAACCTTGTTGCACCACCGTCGCGCCGGCCTTGATGCGGCGGATCTCCGGCTTGGTCTCGCCACGCATGATGGTCTCCTGAAGTTCGCGCTCCAGCAAGCTTTCCACCTGCGACACGAGCGCGGGCGAGTCCTCGTCGCCCCACGGCGTTCGCCGACCGAACGAGTCCGACATCCACTGCTTGTACTCCGCCACACTGCTCTTCGCGATCAGCGCGCCGGAGTTGTCGTACACCCAGTGCCGCGGAAAGCCGGAAGCCCCGACCATCGAGGCGTCGTGCGTGCCGTCGGCGTTGATCGTCAGCTCGAGCGTCGTCCACACGATCGGCGCGTGGTACTGGACGAACGGCGGCCGCTTGACGGCGCGCGGCATCGGCGCGCCCGTTCGGCCGCCCACTGTCTGAGTGAACGTGACAGACGTCGCGCCGACCGCTGGTTCGACCCTGACGTCGGGCAGTTGCACGGCCGGGATCGTGATCGAACCGGTGCCTTGACCGATCGTGGTGGCTCCGATCACGCCACCGCCGCAGTACCCACAGTCCACGATCCGGCCGTCGTCGTCGACCTCGATGAACGCTCGGAGCTGATTGGCGAACCGGAAGCGATCCGCGTCGCGCAACTCCTCGATCGTGGCCGTCGGATCGGTGCCGACCACGTCGGGCGGAGGCGGGTCATGGTGGGCAAGCTTCATCCGCGTCGCGATCTTGCCCATCCCTTCGAGCATGTCTGATGGGATCCAGGAGATGGTCGTGATGCAGCGTTCGATTCTCATCGTCGAGCTCCTTCGCAGTCGTGGCCGGGGATTGTGAGCCGATGTCTCACTCTGCGCCGGCACGCGCGAACCGTCCAGGGCACTGCCCGCATCGCGCAGGTGTGGCTGCCACCCCTTGGCCACACCGGGTCACGCCCTCGCACCGCTGCGCCGGTTGGTGTTGAATCAGGGGATGGGAGCCATCACGGTGTTCGTCGCCGACGACAGCGTCTTCATCCGCGAGGGTGTCAAGGCGATGCTCTCGCGCCAGCACGACCTGGAGATCGTCGGGGAGGCCGAGGACCACGATGGGCTCGTTGCCGGCGCCGAAGCAGCGGCACCGAACGTGGTGGTCAGCGACATTCGCATGCCGCCGAACTTCAATCGAGAGGGCATCGAGGCGTGCAAGCTCATCCGCAAGCGCCATCCCGGCACCGGCATCGTCATCCTCAGCCAGTACGACGACCCGGACTACGCCATCGCACTGCTCTCCGAAGGAGCCGCGGGCTACGCCTACCTCCTCAAGGATCGGATCGCTGAGGGTGACCAGCTGGCGCGAGCGATCCGTGAGGTGGCCTCGGGCGGCTCGATGCTCGATCCTGCGGTGGTGAGCGCGTTGATCAGTCCCGTTCGGCGAACCGGAGGCCTCGACGCGGAAGACGATCTGCTGCTCGAGATGGTCGCTGAAGGCAAGCCCATCAAGGCCATCGCCGCGGCGACGAACTCGTCACCGGCATCGGTCGAAGGACGCGTGGAGAGCTTGTTCCTCCGACTCGCGGCCGGCGTTTCGGCCGGAACCGCCGGATCCCTCGATCGGTTGAGGCGGATCCACGCCGCGATCGTGTCACGAGAGGAGCAAGGAGAGTCGTTGTCGCGGATGCTGCCGACCGGCGTCGCGGAACGAATTCGCGCGCGCGGCGCCCACCCGGGCGACAGCGAGCAGTTGAACGTCACGGTGTTGATGAGCGACATCCGCGGCTACTCGACGATCAGCGAGCACACCGATCCGTCGCTGCTCGCGCAGCAGCTCAACACGCACCGCGCCGAGATGAATCGGGCGATTCTGTCGGCCGGTGGAACGGTGATGCAATACGTCGGCGACGCCGTGATGGCGGTCTTCGGTGCTCCCGAGCCGTCGACGGATCATGCCGATCGGGCCCTCGTCGCGGCCGCTGCGATGCACGCCGCGCAGGTCGACGTGAACGCGCAATGGGCGGTCGACGAGCTCGAACCGTTCCCGCTCGGCATCGGCATCTCGACGGGCGATGTCGCCGCTGCGCTCCTCGGGTCCGAGGAACGTCTCGAGTACACAGTCGTCGGCGACGCGGTCAACCTCTGCCAACGCCTGCAGCAGTTCGCCGCCGACGGTGAGATCGTGGTCAGCGACGCGACATGGGATCAACTGACGGTGAAGCCACCCGCAGAGGACCTCGGAGAGCACCTCGTCAAGGGCAGATCGACGCCGGTTCGACCACGAAAGATCGCATCCAACAACCGACCGGCAGTGAGTGCGGTCGCCAGCGAGGAGACAGGCTCATGAGCATCAGCGAACCGATCGAGAAGACGCCGGACCTCGCGACGAACCTGGTCGTCGAAGTCCGGCAGGTGTTCAGAACGTTCGAGCAGGACACCGCTCCCGTGCGCGCGCTGCGCGGCGCCGATCTGGACATCGGCCGGGGTGAGTTCGTTGCCGTCATGGGGCCATCCGGCTGTGGCAAGTCGACGCTGCTCAACATCGTCGCGGGACTCGACGTGCCGGACGAGGGCGACGTGTGCGTGGCGGGCGAAGTGCTCGTGGGCAAGACCGAGAGCGAGTTGGCGATCATGCGACGCCAGCACATCGGGATCGTGTTCCAGTTCTTCAACCTGCTCGAAGGGATGACGGCACTCGAGAACGTCCTGATGCCCGCGTTGATCGCCGGCCGCAAGCGCAAAGCGGCCGAGACGCGAGGTCGCGACCTGCTCGATCTCCTCGGTATCGGCGACAAGGCCAAGCAGTCGCCGGCGGCACTCTCCGGTGGTCAACGCCAACGGCTCGCGATCGCCCGTGCGCTGGCCAACGAACCGACGCTCCTGCTCGCCGACGAGCCGACTGGCGCACTGGATTCGGAAGGGGGCGAGGAGGTGCTGGAGCTGTTCACCCGCCTGCACTCCGGCGGGCAGACGATCCTTCTCGTGACGCACGATCAACCGGTGGCCGACGCCGCGCAACGCATCGTCCGGATGCGCGACGGGCGCGTCATCGACGATGGCCGGAAGGCATCCGGCGCCTGAGCGTCGACATGATGTCGGCTGCACTGCTCTGGGCGCGTACGAACCTGCGATCGCGATGGCGCTCCGCTGCGCTCGTCGTGCTGATCGCCGGGTTGTGCGGAGCGCTGTCCATGGCTGCGATCGCCGGGGCGAGGCGCACAACGACGTCGTTCGAGCGCTTCGTTCGTGCGACCAAGGACCTCAACGTCTACGTCGCGGTTCCGGACAAAGCCACGGCCGACGTTGCGCTCTCCGTGATGCAGCGAGTCGTCGGACCGCGAGTCGCAGGTGAAGTCGTGTTCCTCGCGGCGAAGCCGACGACGATGGGCAAGAACGAGGAGTTCAACCTCGGCACCATCGGCGATCTCACTGAGATCAAGAACCGAACGGTTTCGATTCCCAAGATCGTGGCGGGTAGGTTGCCGTCGGGTCAGCGAGACGTTGCCCTCAATGACCTTGCCGCGAAGCGGTTGGGGGTCGGGCCGGGCGATCACCTCGCGATGGTCGGGTATTCGCCGGCCGCATTCGCAGGTTGCTCGAGCGATCCTTCGAACTGCGCGACCGACCTGAACCTTGGCGATGTGTCCGTTGTCGGCATCCTGCGCTTCCCGAGCGACATTTCGCCAGAGGTCTCGGACTCGATGAGCATCGGTCTGTCGCCGGCGCTGACGCGATCCTGGATCCCGTCGGTCGCGAACCAAGGCTGGATCGCCGGGGCGTACATCGATTCCGCGACGCTTCGTGATCGTGTCGGTACGGCGCTCACCGACGCGATCGGACCCGATCGAATCAGCGGCGCATCCGCGGACGTCTTCTTGGAAACGAACGCCGAAGGCGATCCGGAAAGAGTCAACGGCGCCCTCGACGTCGAGCACAACGGGTTGTTGCTGCTCGGCGCGCTTGCCGCGGTCGCCGGGCTCGTTGCCGTTCCGCAGGCCATAGCTCGTCATCGGGCAGCGTCGATCGTGGAGGACTCGAGCCTCCTCGCACTCGGCTGGACCGCTCGCGACCAAAGGCGCGCCGGTGCCATGTGGAGCGCATTGCTCGGCGTCGCAGCGGCACTCGTTGCCGGGATCGGCGCGATTGCGATCTCACCGTTGTTTCCCATCGGACTCGCCCGCCTCGCCGAACCCTCACCCGGCGTGCATTCCGACTTGCCCGTACTGGCGTCCGGCGCGATCTCGATACTGATCGTCGTCGTCGTCGCAGGCGCGGTCGTCCGCGCAGGCCGTCGCCGCGCCCCGGCCGCCAGCCAGGGGCGCGTCGCGAGCCTGTTCTCGGCGTTGCGACCGGTTCCCGCGACGGCCGGCCGGTTCCTGCTGGAGGAAGGCCGTATGTCGGTGGTTGTCCGTACGACGTTGGCTGCATCCGTGTTCGGTGTTGCGATGATGGCGTGCGCCGCGACGGTGATTCGTAGCCAGGACTACATGACGGCGCGACCAGCGCTCTACGGAGCACCGTGGGACCTGCAAGGGCCTGTGGTCGGTGATGCTCCAGACGCGGATGCGTTGACCGCACTTGACGCCGATCCGGGTGTCGCAGCAACCGCGATCCTCACGGGTGGGCGCATCGGTGTCGACGGTGAGGACATCGGCGCCACTTCGATCGAGGCGTTGAAGGGTTCGATCGAGCCGACGATCCTCTCCGGCCGACCGGTTCGGAACGACGGTGAGATCGTGATCGGGCCGGCGGTCATGGCCCGCGACCACCTTTCGATCGGTGACTCGGTCGCGGTCAAATCGTCGTCGGCCGCCGGCAAGCTGACGATCGTTGGAACTGGTGTGCCGGTTTCCGTCGGCAGCTTTGGCAGCGACTCCGGCGCCATCGTCTCGACAACCGACTTCCGGCGTTACGGAACGCCGAGCACGATCGACAACGAGGGGGGCGTCGAGGTCGCCGTTCGGCTCGCGCCTGGCGCGGACGTGTCCGTCGTCCGCAACGAGATGGTGAACATCACGGGTGGATTCGAACGGGTGATCAACGAGTCGTTCCGTCCCGCTCGGATCGCGAACTTC
>DASWRR010000428.1:0-6314 GCA_036403055.1 Ilumatobacteraceae bacterium
GTCGGACGGTCGATCTGTGGGCTCGGCGTTCGGTGCACGACGATTGCTTCGCGGTCTCGATCGGTGTTGGCGACGTGGCGTGGGCACCCGTCGTGGAGGACTCGGGGAGTCGGGTCGTCGCCGGAGTTCTCGGCGATCCAGCGGTGCTCGAGAACCGTGCCGTGATCGCCGACATCGGTGCGTCGTGCCGGCTCTCCGTCCGCGGTTCCTCCGACGGGACTCTGGCGGTCGCCAGGTCGATCGTCGTGCAACTCGCAGCGAACTGCGGACCGGCCGATGTCCGGGTGATCGTCGTCTCCTCGGAGCCGGCGCGCTGGCGATGGTTGGAGCAGCTGCCACACGCAACGACGGCGTCGGGTCTCGCCGCGGTCGTCACCGAAGCAGATCTTCTCGGGCTCGTTGCCGAGTACGACGTCGCGCCGCACCCTCACCTCCTCCTGATCACCGACGACGCTCGTGTGGTCGGAGCGAGAACGAGCCCGCTGCGGCGACTCCTCGTCGGCGATCGTTCGATCGCGCTCGTCGTGCTCGTCGCGCCGGACGACGGCATTCCGCATGTGTGCACAGCGCTGCTCGATCTCCGCGGACCGATCCACGCCCGGTGGCATCCGAGCGCAGCGCTCGAATCGCTGCCGATCGCTGTGCGCACCGTCGGCATCAGTGAGCGAAGCGCGACGCGATTGGTGGGCTACCTCAGCGGGCTGATCGATCCGGAGGACCCGTTGAGTGGAGCGACCGGCATTCCGCACGACGTGACGTTGCTCTCGTTGCTGCCGTCGGCCGAACCGGCAGCGATCGCCGCGTCGTGGATTGCCGGAGGTCGAGATCCGGCGCCGTGCGCTGTCATCGGAGTCGCAGCGGATGGAGTGGTCGACGTCGACCTCGATCGCGACGGACCGCATGCGTTGATGGCGGGTACGACAGGTGCCGGCAAGAGCGAGTTGTTGCGGACGTTGGTCGTCGGCCTGGCGACGGTGTCGAGTCCCGATCACCTGAACTTCGTGCTGATCGACTACAAGGGCGGCTCGACGTTCGATGCCTGTGCACGGTTGCCGCACGTCGTCGGCGTGGTGACCGATCTCGACGAGCACATGGCCAACCGGGCACTGCGAAGCCTGGACGCGGAGCTCCGCCGCCGGGAGCAGATGTTGCGTGCCGCCGGTGCAGCGGATCTCGGTGCTTACCGGAAATCGGGGGCGGACGTTCTCCCGCGCCTCGTCGTCGTCATCGATGAGTTCGCCGCACTCGTCACCGAGCAACCGGTCTTCCTGAACGCGCTCGTGGGCATCGCCCAACGTGGACGGAGCCTCGGCGTTCATCTCATCCTCGCCACGCAACGACCGAGCGGCGTCATCAGCGACGAGATCCGCGCCAACACGAACCTGCGTGTGGCGCTCCGCCTTCACGACGCGGCGGACGCGGTGGACGTCGTCGGTGATCGTTCACCGGCGACGATCCCGCGCACACTCGCGGGTCGCGCGGTGATGCGTTTGGGCCCGGACGAGTTGCTGACGTTCCAGACGGCGAGGTGCACCACGCCACTCGACGGTCGTACCGAGCTCGACCTGCTCGTCACTGCCATCTGCGACGCGGCCGTGTTGGTCGGGTCGCAACCAGCTTCCCCGCCGTGGATCGAACCGCTCCCACCGCGGCTGCCGCTCGAGGACTGTGCGGTCGCTCAGGGAATCGTCGGCTCCGTGGACGATCCTGATCGACAGCGGGCGATTCCGCTGTCGTGGGATCCCGCAGATGGAAATCTGTTGCTCGTCGGGTCAACGGGGAGCGGTCTCACATCGACGCTCGCCTTGCTCGGAACGGTGGCGACGAGAGAGGTCGACGGACCGCACCTCTACGTGATCGACGGTCGCGGCGACGAGGCACTGCAAGTACTCACCGCTTCACCGCGGTGCGGCGGCGTGGTCCACGTCAACGAACGCGAGCGGTTGATCCGACTCGTCAATTTGTTGGGGACGGAAGTCGCGGCGCGAGCACTCGACCCGAAGGCCGATCGACAGCCGATCGTGCTACTTGTCGACGGTCTCGACGTCGTCCGCAAAGCTCTCGACGATCTCGACACGTTGGCCGAGTTCGAGACGTTGGAGATGGTCGTCACGCTCGGCGCGGAGCACGGCATCGTGACCGTCTGCTCGTTCGATCGCGTTGCGTCGATCCCCTCCAGCGTGCTCGCGCGCTGCGCGCAGCGATGGGTGTTTCATCTCACCGATGCGATCGATGCGTCCGGCTTGGGTGTCACTGCCGCGGATGTGCCGGCACCGATATCGGGTCGGATCTTCGTGACGTCGAGCGGACTCGAAGCGCAGCTGATGAACGGACCACTGCCGATCTCGCGCTCCGTCGGCGCTGTGCTACCCGCGTCGATCGAGTGCCTTGCCGCTGAGTTGGACGCCGGAACGTTGCCGCTCGGAGCACCAAGCGGCGACGACTCGTTGTTGCCGCTCGGGTTGCGCTTCCACGACGGCGGGGTGGCGACCGTCGATGTGCCGGACGGCGAGCACGTGCTGATCGTCGGACCGGCGCGATCGGGCCGCAGCATCGCGTTGCGACGGATGATCAACGCCTGGATCTCCGCGCACCCGGATGGTTGGTGGTGCGTTGTCGCGCCACGTCGCACCATCGTCGGTGAACGCAACCGGCACAACTCGTTGGCCGACGTCATCGACGATGTACCCACGAGTGGTCGAGTGCTGATCGCGATCGATGATGCGGAGATGGTCGACGACTCGAACGGCGCACTTGCTGCGCTCGCTGCGTCGCGGCGACCTGGCCTGCTGATCGTCGCAACGGGGAAGCCTGATTCGCTCCGCCAGAGCTACGGACACTGGACCGGTATCATCCGGCGAAGCCGCCTCGGCATCGTCACGTCGGCGTCGAATGACCTCGATGGCGACCTCCTCGGCGTGTCGTTGCCGCGTCGACTGCCGATCGCTGCCCGCCCTGGGCTGGTGTGGCTCGTCGCTGACGCGAACGCGGAGCTCGTCCAAGTGGCGGTCGACAACGACACCGCTGACCTGGTCACGAAAGAGTTGCTTTCAAATCAGGTCGGTCTTTGACAAAATGTAAATCGTGGGCATCAACTTCGAGCTGAATGGCAAGGCGGTGACCGTGCGTGACGATCATCCGCACCTGCTCGCTGCGTTGCGCGAAGAGCTCGACGTGACATCGCCGAAGGACGGTTGTTCTCCTTCCGGGCAGTGCGGGTGCTGCACCGTCCACGTCGACGGCAAGGCGATCGTCAGCTGCCAGCAGTCGCTGGCCAAGACGGCGGGCAAGTCGGTGGTCACGCTGGAGGGCGTGGCGGCGCAGGAGCGCGCTGCGTTCGCCGACGCGTTCGCCGCGTGCGGTGGCTTGCAATGCGGCTTCTGCATCCCCGGCATCGTGATGCGGGCGAAGGCACAGATCGACAAGAAGGGCGCCGACCTCGAACCGAGCGACATGGCCCGCCATCTCGGCGCACACCTCTGCCGGTGCACCGGCTACGTGAAGATCCTCGAGGCCATCGATGCGGTGGCGAAGGGCAAGCAGTTCGAGCCTGCGCTCGCGGCGACCGTTGGCGGCGATGGCGCGAAGTACGAAGCGGGGGAGCTTGCGCTCGGAGACCGCGACTACGTCGACGACATGCGCGTGCCCGGTCTGCTGCACGCGGCCTTGCATCTCACGTCGCATGCTCGTGCCGAGATCGTCGCGATCGACACGACCGCAGCGGCGACTGCTCCGGGGGTCGTCGCGGTCTTCACCGCCGCCGACATCGCCGGCGAGTTGCGTGTGGGGATCATTCACAAGGACTGGCCGGTCATGATCCCTGTCGGCGGGCTCACGAGCTATGGCGGGGACGTGTTGGCGATCGTGGTCGCCGGGAGTCGGCAAGAGGCACGCGATGCTGCCGCGCTCGTCGAGGTCCAGTACAACGTGATGACACCGGTGACCGACCCTGCGGCCGCGATCGTCGAAGGGTCGCCGGTCGCGGTGTGGGGCACCGAGAACAACGTGCTGAGCGTCAGCGAGTACTCGCGCGGCGACGTCGACGTGGGTCTCGGGGAAGCAGCTCATACCGTCCACGAGATCTTCGAGACGCAGCGGATCGAGCACGCGTTCCTCGAGCCGGAGAGCACGCTCGCTGTCCCGAGCACTGCCGACGGTGTTCGGCACCTGCAGGTGTACTCGGGTGGCCAAGGCGTGTGGGACGACCGCAACGACATCGCCCGAATGCTCGACGTCGGCAACGACGAGGTCACCGTGACACTGGTGTCGAACGGCGGCGCGTTCGGCGGCAAGGAAGACATGAGCAACCAGGCCCATGCCTCGCTCGCCGCGTGGCTGCTCGATCGACCGGTGAAGTGCACGCTGTCGCGCGAGGAGAGCCTGTTGATCCACGCGAAGCGGCACCCGATCCGCATGGAGTATTGGGCCGGATGCGACGCCGATGGACACCTCACGGCGTTGCGCGTGCGCGGCGTCGGCGACAGCGGGGCATACGCGAGCGTCGGGATGAAGGTCCTCGAACGCGCCGCCGGGCACTCGAGCGGTCCGTACCGCCTGCCGGCGATCGACGTGCAAACGATCGCGGCGCGGACCAACAACCCCATTTGCGGTGCGTTCCGTGGGTTCGGTGCGAACCAGGCCCAGTTCGCGATGGAGGGTGTCATCGATCGGCTGGCCGAGAAGGTCGGCATCGATGGTTGGGAGATGCGCAAGCGCAACGTGATCCATCCGGGTGAGGTGTGGGGGCCCGGCCAGATCATGGACGACGGCTGCGGTGGCGCCGAAGTGTGCCTCGACGCGATGAAACCGCACTACGACTCCGCTCGCGCCGACGGGAAGGCGGTCGGGCTCGGGCTCGGGTTGAAGAACTCGGGGCTCGGGAACGGCTTCCGCGAACTCTGCCGCGCAGTCGTGCGGTTCCGCAGCGACGGCGTGGTAGAGGTTCGTCACGGCTGGACCGAGATGGGTCAGGGTGTCCACACCGTCGCATTGCAGGTTGCTGCGCAGGAGTTGCACATCGATCCCGCCACGATCGAAGTCATCGTCGACACGACGCGCGAGCTCGGCTTCGGTCAGACCACCGGATCTCGCGGAACGTTGATGGCCGCAGGTTCCGTTCGCAACGCATGCGAAGCGGCGCGGGCCGACGGCTGTCGACCCGACGTCGATTACGTCGGCGAGCATCTCGTCGATTGGACGCATCACCTCGGCGACCCTGACCATCCGAACCCGACGATCCACTCGGCGTTCGGGTACGCGACGCAACTCGTCGTGATCGACCGCGACACCGGCGATGTGGAGCGCGTCGTCGCGATTCACGACGTCGGCAAGGCGGTCAACCCGACGCTGTGCGAAGGCCAGATCGAGGGCAGCGTGCACATGGGCCTCGGGTATGCGCTGACGGAGGACTTCCCGTCCGACCCGGCAACAGGTTTCCCGACCAACATGACGCTGCGTTCGCTCGGCATCCTGCGGGCCAAGGACGTGCCGCCGATCGAAGTCCACCTCGTCGAGGTCCCTCAGCCGAAGTCGCCGTATGGGATCAAGGGCGTCGGCGAGATCGGCCTCGTCCCGACTGCACCAGCGGTCGCCGCGGCGCTGCGCGACTACGACGGCCAATGGCGCAACTCGCTGCCGATGCGCCCGAAGTTCGCTCCCGCCGACACCCCGTAGGAGTCTCTGCCGCCCCCCGCCCGGGCGCGAAACACTCGTCCGGGCCGATGCGGGACGGAAACACTCGATTCGATTCGGTTGTTGGGCGAGGTCAGCCTTGGGTGAGGTCGACCTCGGGTTCCTTGCTGCTCAACACCGTGCGGAACCAGGTCTCGGTTGTCGAGACGTGCAGCAGGGCAGCGGCCTCGGCGAGACGCGGGTCGCGGGCGCGCAGGGCGGCGAGGATTCCGGCGTGCTCGGAGATCGTCCGCTCGGTCGCGCCGGCCTCGATGACGCCCCGCCAGGCGCGGCCTCGCGTCGTGCGGCTCGACACGCCGTCGAGCATCGACGCGAGCGTCGCGTTGCCACTGGAAGTGGCGACGAGATGGTGGAACTCCTCGTCGAACTGAACGAGCTCCTCGTGCGACGGGGCGATAGACATCTGATGTAAGCACGCGTCCAGCGCAGCGAGTGTCGCGTCGGTGATCCGAGTCGCGGCCATCGCGGTCGCCGCCGGCTCGAGGATTCGGCGAACCTGGACGAGCTCGAGCGTGAATCCGTGCTGCAACAGATCTGCCGCCGCGCCGATCCCGGCAAGCAGCAGCTCCGGTCGGAGGCTCGTGACGAACGTGCCATCACCGCGGCGCACGTCCAGTACACGT